>QMWS01000019.1 GCA_003661745.1 Thermoprotei archaeon
AGCAAGCAAGTTTAACCTACTTATGGTGTTAGCAGCCAGCTCCTCACCGATCTTACCCAAGAACCTCGTCAAGCTCTCCTTTAAGAGTCCCTCACTTAACATGAACTCCTTAAAGCCTAAGGATTTAAGCCTTCCTTCTTTCACTTAACCTCTCCAATAACTATATAAGACTAGGATTTTAAATGTTGTGTATATCACTACGCGTGACACACTACATAGTCACTTAAGGAATTTTGAAAAAATGTAACATGGTACTAAGCTATGCTATCTATAACGCAACAAAAAATTCTGCTTGCATTATTGAGAGCTGAGAAACCCATCACTGTCAGGAAGTTAATGGAATACGCTGGTATACAATACAATATAAAACATCACTTAGAGTACTTAAGTTCATTAAATCTCATTAAGGTAGATTGCGAAGATGAATTTCCTAGGAGAAAATTAGTAGCGCTAACTGACCGTGGGAGAGCTATTGCTAATCTTATTAAAGAGATAGATTCACTGCTAAATAGCGGTGGGCCTGCTAATGAAAAAGAGGTAGCAGTTTACTCAATTAGTTCTCGGGAAAACACCCCAAGGTAACCATAACCTATAACTTATAACTCTATTATAACATTACATTTAATTTATAACATTAATATTCAATGGCCTACATAAAGAATAACTAGTTTTTACAATATGGTTTTTGCTAATAGCTTTAAACACCCTAGATTGCTTAGTACTACGGGTCAGAGTAGATGATGAGATACCCCGGACTAAACTAGATCTTGGTGAAGAAGTGGTCCTTCGCTGATCACAAATCATCATTTCTTCTAAATATTGAAGTACAGCTGTTGAAACCCCCTACTTATTGTAGTATACTAGCAATTATTGATGAGAGAAGGGCCGGGGGTGGCCCTCCCCGCTTCATAATCTCCCGTGACACGGGAGTTTTAGCGGGGCCGTAAAATAACATTGCTTAAGGCTTATTAATTCTTCCGCTCCCGAACTTACGCGTATTAAACACTATATCCGGTGACTCGAGTTCCTCGATTCTCCGTTCTAATTCTTCAATTTTCTCCTGCATAAACCTCAGCATGTTCTCCATAATAAAGACCTTCCCCTTTAGGTACTCCACTTCTTTGCCCGCCTTAGATTCACCTACCACAGTACTTCTTGATGAAACCAAGTCGCCATTAAGGCCCATCCTTATAAACATTTTGATTAGATCAGTTACTTGAATACCCATATCTGACGCTGTCCTCTTGAGCTCCCTATACACGGCCTCAGGCAGTGAGATATGTACTGTCGGTATATGGCACCCCCTCTCAAGAAAAATACTAATATCTTAGTATATAAATCTGCTTCTGATATGTACAGCTCTTTTAATAAGAATACATATCGGATGGTAATACCGGCATAAGTAGCGCTATCTTAAGGAACGAAAACCCTAACCAACATGGGTTGTGTCGATGAAGGTCGTTACGTTCAAGATAGATGAAGCGCTGCTGGAGAGAATAGATAGGCTTGCTCTCCAGCTCGGAGTACCGAGGTCTGAGATAATAAGAGAAGCACTACTAAACTTCTTAAACGGAGGTAGTGTGAGGGTAGGCAAGAAGAGTTACATAAAAATAAGACATGTAATTTTAACCTAAGCCAAAAATTACATAGCACGTAACATAATGAGCTAGATTAAGTACCTACGGCAACTTAAATACTACTACCTTAGGCTCTGGGCCCATGGCTTCAAGTTCTTCCTTGCTAACTACCCACTCGTTACTATCTAACTTAATTACCTCGTAGTCCACTATGTTTAAGAAGGAGTCTAGGGGCGCAAGAGGTAGGTTCATCCCTTTAACCCAGTAATGCATTGGTATAACGGCCTTAGGTGTTAGCATTTTTGTTATTTCATATGCCTCCTTAGCGTCAATGGTGAATGTCCCGCCAACAGGAATCATGAGGATGTCTACCGGTGATACATCGTCAGCCGCCTCTTGCGGTAGTATATGCCCTAAATCGCCAACATGGAGTATGCTTACTCCTTCAACCTCAAGCCTATATATTACTACGCTGCCCCGGAGCCTCCCCCTACTTTTATCGTGAAATAGCTTAATTCCTTTAACGGGGTACTTCCCAGCTACCTTGAATTCCCCTTCCCTCATTGAATACATCTCGCCACCTGGCTTAATGACTAAGTGGTACGCGTTATGGTCGAAGTGCTCGTGAGTCATTAGGACTACGTCAGCGCTTACCTTAGGTGGCTTTAGCCCTATGCTCCTGCCATCGTGAGGGTCGATAACTATCGTTAGCCCCTCAGAATCAACTATTTCAAAGCATGCGTGCCCGTGCCACCTTATCGTAACCACAAACGCACCCCAAGACAAATGATGCACGACAAGTTAATAAATTACAGCTATTCCTTAATTAGGGAAGGATCGCCAGCACGCTACTACATTGTTGCTGGAGGTGGGTAAAAATACCTAGTAGGTGGCGTCCGACACGCCGCAGCGAGTTGGTGAACATAGTATATTACCTCAATAAACTGATACTTAAGTATTGGGGATTAGAAACGGCGGCTTCAGGTAGCATACTAGCTCCATGGGTACCTACTAGGGAAGAGCTAATCCCCTATATTATGCTCCTGGCTAAACCTAAGCCGGGCGACATAATGTATGATCTGGGGTGCGGGGATGGTAGAGTAGTTGTTGAGGCCGCACTGAGGGGCGCTAAGGCAGTTTGTGTAGAGCTAAATAAAGAGCTAGTAGAGAGGGCTAAAGAAAGAGCGAAGAAGTCGGGTGTGATAGACAGGATAACCTTCATAAATGACGACTTCTTTAACGTGAATCTGGAAGATGCTACGATAGTCTACATGTACCTGCTCACCTCAGTCAACAGGATGCTGAAGCCTAAGCTAGAGCGAGAGCTGAGGCTAGGTGCTAGAGTAATAACTCTAGACTTCGAGATACCGGGCTGGAGGCCCCTACACATTACTAGGGTCTCGCTAGGATATAGAGACGCAACACTCTACTATTACGTGAAGGGGGTATCTGACCTTCATGAGATTAGGTGAAGGCCTCAGTGACCCGAAACCTCGTTCACCAATCACCCAATCTAGCCGTCATCATCGGATCCCAACCTTCTGACATAGGTGTTTAATCGGACATTCGTTACATCTCGGTTTTCTAGCCATACATATTTTTCTGCCGTGAGTTATCAGGAGTAGGTGCGCTCTCAGGTACTTATCCTTAGGTATCAGCTCCATTACTTTGCTTCTCATTGACTCGTAGTCCTCACTCTTATCTACTATACCCAACCTGTAGAGTATTCTCCTAATGTGCGTATCGATCGGAAACGTAGGATAGCCCCTGACCATAAGCAGGAAAACATCAGCTGTCTTAGGCCCTACGCCTTTAACAGATAACAGTAGCTTCCTAAGCTTTTCGGGGTCCTCCTTAGTCAGGATATCTGGGTCTTTAGTAACTAGCTTGAGTAGCTCACGTATCGCTCTTACTTTCACGCGGTACATTCCTGAAGGCTTTATCAACTCCTCAAGCTCACTGTCACTAATTTTTAGGAAGTCCTGAGGCGTGAGCCTAGGCCCTAGAGATTTAATTAAGTTCATTAAAGCATTAAGGGCATTCTTATCTGACGTATTCTGAGTCAGAATTATTGATACTAGCACACCAAACGGGTGCATTTCTCTCATGACCGCATAGTACGCTATAAACTCTTCTGGATTAATACTCCCGTGATATCTCTCTAATATCTCTAGGGCCTCAGTGAGCACGTTACTGCGATGGCACATGCCTACCCAGTATTACAGTAGTTAATACTCCTTAATCTACCACTCGTTTTTTAACAGTTTAATGCAGATAGCAGTTAAGCGGTGAAGGTGGTGAAGTGGGTAGAAGCACTAGAGTACGGACTGAAGTTCTTTCTAGTATCGGCATTAACTACAGCGGCAGGGTTATTCCTGATTATGTCTGCACTATCTATAAATTTCTACGTCGAGAAGGGGAGATACATCGTTACGTTTGATACCGTAAACGTGCTGACAAACGTAGGCTCGCTAACGCTGCTAATTCTAGGCTTTGCTATCTTAGTGATAGGTAATGTGACAGCGCTCTTTAAGATGCTTTCAGAGATAATTAGGAATACTAGAGACTATTTATGGTGACGGTTACGCGGGCTTAAGGCTACTTCTTGATGATTCCTCTCATCTTAAATAGTGTATGAGCAGTAACAGCGATTAGCACGACCGTAACTCCTACTAAGGCGTATATCAGGGTGCTTAGGTGCTCTAAGATAGGTGCTGATGCTGTGCCCTCAGTACACGGCTCACCTATCTTGCTGAGTATGTTAGTAGCTAGTAGCTCGACTGTTAGCTCACGTTTAATCAGCACCGTGTCCTTACCTATTGTTGAGTGCGTAAGCGCTTCCTCAGTATAATGGAGGAGTATTCCTGACTTACAATCGTATACTGCTTCGCCTTGAGGCTCCACGAAGTACCTTACCGCCATGAACCTATACGACTCAAGCTTGTATTCGCTACACCCGCCACCCGTCTTTCTAATTATTGGAATTCTGAGCACGCTACTAAGCAGCGGGAACTCATCCTTTCTAATAATTACGTCCACGCTCTTAGTCGCAAAGAGATTGAATGTATTAGTAACGTTGCTTCCAAACCACAAATGTATTAAACAGAGCACATTCCAGTCGTCTGAAGAAATTGATGTCTCTACTTCACCTACCCTCCCGCCTACGACACGTACGTGAGTCGCATTCAGTTTCACTACCCTAATATAGTAGGGGTACGTAACAGTTAGTGTAACGTTAGTTCCACTTAGATTCATTACAGTTAACTTTATCTCATACCTGTACTTACCCTCCCAAACACCATTACCTAGCGCAAGACATTCATCAACATAGGCCCTAGCTGAAGGAGCGCAACATATTGATACGAGCGCGATTACCGCTAATATTGACCCTAAGTACTTAAGTGTACTACTACCCAAGCTGATGCACCGCAATATAATACCCTACATCAAGTAAAATTAATCTTCGGTGGTTATTATGCGACTGAGCGTTTCCCGCCTGCTGTTGTTTTTTGTTGCTTTTGGGTGTTTTTGGTTAGGTGGGTGGGTTATTACGCCCTCGCCCGGGTCCTTTACTAGGGTAGCTCGCCCCTAGCTACCTAGGGGGGCCACCGCCCTACGCTAGCTAAGCCCGTAAAGCACCCAGAAATACTTAAATCTAACGTAAAATCAGTAAAAGCCTCACTTTATTGGCACGTATATTGCATGTATTTCATTGCCGCACTCACAGATCATGTAGTTAACTAGCTTGAGCCTTAGCCAGGTTTCCTTGCTTGTGAATCCATTACCTTCGACAGGTGTTACAGCTCTGGCACCACCGACTATGTACGGTGATAGCGTTATGCGGAACTCATCTATTAGCCCCTCACTCACGAGGCTCCAGATGAGGTTACCGCCACCCTCGACTAACAGCCTTTTAACGCCTTTCTTCCATAGAATTCTTAGGGCCTCGGTCAGCTTTACCTTGCTACCTTCCTCTGCAGGCAGGCAAATCACCTCAACACCCAGTCTAATTAATTCAGTTACTTTACTAGCTGGGGCGCTAGTCGACGTTACTATCAGTGTCTTTGCCGACTTATCAGTAATTATCCGAGATGTGGTGGGTATCCTCAAGGAGCCGTCGATAATGACCCTTAGGGGGTTGCGTCCTTCTACGTACCTTACAGTGAGTAGTGGGTCATCCCTAATGACAGTATTCGCTCCCACCATGACGGCGTCGCATGAAGCCCTGAGTGAGTGCAGCCTCCTCAGGTCATACATACAGCTTAATCTAGAGTCTCCACTAACAGAAGCTATCTTACCGTCTACTGAGGATGTCACGTATACTACTACATAAGGTCTCTCCCCTACTGCTACAGTACCTAGGCTCTCCACCAACAACTAGAGCACCTACTGCTTCAGCTCCTCCTCTCTTAACTACTGCTAACCACTTATTTCTTACTGCCTCAATACCCAAGTGCTCAGTACTGAGGAGTAATAAGTTTGCTGGAGCACCCTCACCTATGTAATTCTCGATGCCAAATACTTCAGCGCTTACCGTACCTGCCTTAAGGACCCACCTAGGATCTGAGATGCCACAGCTACGTAGTTGAGTAAGCACCAGCTCCATATCTCTCCATAAGTCAGGTTTAATCCACCCTGCATTATCTGTGCCCAAGCCAACTACTACGCCAGATTCATAGATGTCGTTTAGTGGGGGAAGCCTACCCG
This sequence comes from Thermoprotei archaeon, assembly GCA_003661745.1. GTDB lineage: Archaea > Thermoproteota > Thermoprotei_A > Sulfolobales > NBVN01 > B83-G16. Next base: position 6,285 of record QMWS01000019.1, read on the forward strand.
AGAACCACATGTTAGAGCGCGGACATAGAATCAGCGCTATACCTAAGTCACTTAGAAGATCTAGATCCTCCCTCTTAAGGAACGTGCCATGAACAACGGCATCCGCCGCACCAGCACCTACTAGGTGCTGCAGGTCCCCCTCACTATACGTCTCCTGCGTTTCTGCTATATGAGCTACAACGAACTTTCCTGCCCCCTTGAACGCCCTTATCAGCAGCTTAAGGTCGCCTTCACTGAAGTATAGTGGGGATGAGATGCCAACACCATCACTTAATTTAATTAACTCCCTAACTTCATCTGCTAGCTCAGCACCACCGTGACCTGAGGGCATAGCCAGAACTAAGTGCCCGTACACTCTAAATTCCGCATCCACCACTAGACCCTTCAGTCCTAGCTCGCGGAACTCAACAATAATTCCGACTCCGTGAGCCCAATTAAGCTTTCGCGCACTTACAACAGCATTTCTTAGCACTCTCCTGCTTAACTTTCGCAGCAACACGTACTTTAGCCCGTACGGCTCACCAACTAAGCTGTCAATGTCTAAATCCCACCCACTCTCAAGTAGCGCGTAATCAAGCATGTGAGTGTGGAGATTAGCTAAAGGAGGTAAGGCTACATAGCCCCTTAGGTCGAGTACCCTATTCGAGCTTAAGGTACCTGGAGAGGACCTGCTTATATTCCCGAATAAGCCTTCATCAGTAACTTCTATTGTTAGTGGACCCTCGACGTAGTGTAAGTCTTTACCTAAAAAAGCACCTGAGGTTTGAATCAGTACTGAGTTGTTCAAGTAAGTAGCCTCGGCCTAAATGGTACTATGTCAGCCATAGTTATTAGGCCGGGCCTATAGGCGGCCACTGCCTCAGCTAGGTTGACTATAACTGATGCTGTACCTAAGTCTCCGGGAGTGCCCGTACTTCTCCATGTCACATTATAGTCCTTACCGATAATGCTTATCTCTTCAAACTCTCGAGCACCTACGTAAGCGTGGAACTCTATGGAGATTACCTCCTTATCGTTGACGTAGCCCTTACCATAGCCCTTAATGCCTATTACCTTACCCGCTGGTACTGTCTGACCAGCTACTGTAACATTCGACTTAGCTACAACAGGCTCCTGCGCTTCCTCAACTTTACTCAGTTTAACGCCCATGGATTGGGCAACTAAATATACCGACTCAGCGTAGCCTACGTGGCCTGTTAGCTCACCCTTCTTCAGCTTATCCACATATACTTCAGGGTCAAGACCAATGCCGACCTTAATCCTAAATGGCAGCCTCCTCTTGCCCGCATCGAGCGACCTAACAGCCCTTACACCCTTAATAATGTTGAACGGTGCTGAAAGGACTATTACCAACGCATCCAGAAGGAACCCTGGGTTTATGCCTGCGCCAAGTACTGTCACGCCTCTTGAGGCAGCTAGCTCATCCAGCTTCCTAGCTAGCTCGGGGTACCTGTAGTAGGGGTATGCAAGTGTCTCACAAGTAGATAGTACGTCCTTACCCATCTTAATCAGGGTCTCCAGCTGGTCAAACACCTTATCGAGGTACGAACCAGTAGCATGAAGAACTACCTCGGCATTCTTTAGTACCTCAGGCTTATTACTTACCTTAATACCTAAGGGCTCTAACCCAGCAAGCTTACCTGCGTCCTCACCGAGAATTCTAGGATCCTTATCAACAACACCAACGATTTCCCAGCCCCTCTCTAAAACCACCCTAGCGACCAGCCTGTTAATAGCGCCATAACCGAAGAGGCCTACCCGCACTTTCTTCACCATAGATTCTGTCGATAGGGGTTTATTACTGTTAACATAATTAAAATGATTAGAAAAGATGATGAAGCACGAGCGGAATGAACATGATGATTAGTAGCAAACCAGCTGAGAGACCCTTCCTAGACCACGATCAAATAGAGGACCTGTGGGGAAACATATACGTGGTTGTAGGTAATCTCCACCCGCCAAATGCTGTAGTAGCTTACCTAAAGTACGTGCCCACTACTACGCCAACGTATTGGCGTAGGGGTCGCACGTTCTATAAGAGAGTAATCCGTAATTATGGTGTCAGGAATGTAAAGGATAGCATCAGAAATGCTCAGTGCACAATTAGGGACCCTGTACTGGGGAGTGACGTACCTGTAGTTAGGTTTAACCATATTTATCGGGTGTACCTTCCTGAAGTAAGGTTGAATGAAATAATCCGTAGAGCTAACGATAAGCTCGAGGTTAAGGTAGTTGAGTTTGTTGAGTTTCTGAGGGAACGCGCAAACGTATGTACGTATAACTTAGGTATAGATGGCTCTATACTACCTGGGATCCATAATCCCGATGTCTCTGATATAGATATGCTAGTGTACGGCTGCAAGGAGTCTATTGAAGTTGTTGAATGCTTGGCGTCGACTGTGGAGAGGCGCGCCGATGCCGCCCTTTTGAGAAGGCTCGAGAGGCAGTCAAGAATTTACGGGATACCTAAGGAGGTTCTCTACGAGATGCAGCCCCCGCACAGATACATACGCATTAGTGGGACTGAAGTAAATATCTCGTTTATTAGTGGTGTGAGCGAAAGGTACGGATCGCGAATTTATAGACCTGTTGCTTTAGTAGAGGCGAGACTTATCTTAAGGGGTGGTGAGTGTACTGCTCTCTTCTATCCGTCTAAAGCGTCAGTAGATAGGGTGGTGGATCTGAGGATTGCAGGGAGCAACAAGACAATTAAGCGGGATTTAGTAAAGTACGTCGTGAGTTACGAGGGCATATTCTCCTACCTACTCTACCTAGGTGGTGAGGTATTAGTTAAGGGTGTATTGGAGGAGGTTATACCTGGTGGCTACTACATAGTACTTGTTGGTGCCTACGAAAACCCAGGGTACGTTATTCCTTCTTTAAGG
>QMWS01000020.1 GCA_003661745.1 Thermoprotei archaeon
ATAGATGTACCTAGTATCCCAAGGAAAAGTGTGGGTCTTGAAACAACCGCTATGCATGTGGCCATTAACTACGAGCTTAGGCTTAACTATTCTAATAGCTTCAAGCGTGGTTAATGAGCGAAAATCTTTTGCCATAAAAGGAAATAACTCTGGGAGATAAGGTGTTTCATGCACTAGTAGAACATCCACATTCTTATTCTTAAGCTTCTCAGCGGCCTCCAAGAACTCCTCAGGTGTTTTTCTCGGAACACCCTTCTTAGTTTTACGTTTCTTAGCAATAATACCATTAATACCAGCAACTCTTAAACCACAAATTCCATATACTCTACCATCCTCCATTAAAACAGGTAAGTAAATGCCGGCCTTAATATTGTACATCTTTGTCAAAATGTTCATGTTCTCGTGATTGCCATATATGCTTAATATTATTGTCGTCCTCAACAACTCATAGAACTTAGCTTCATCAATAGCCTCACCCCAGTCACCACAGCTAAGCAGTAGGTCGGGTTCATGGTAACTTATGATATCCAGTAGCCAACTCCATGCCCTACTTTCATCGATGCCCCTAAAGATGCGCTTATTATAGTGCAAATCACTAATAACTAATACCTTCACCTTTAATCACCTCTACAGATTATACTACAGTTATAATTCTTCTAAATTTTCTATAGCTAATATCAAAACGGAATCATGTTTATTAAATTATAAATAACACGTTCTTAAACAATGTATTTACTATCTATTATTATGAATGAAAAGTAACATGTTTACACAATATAGTGCTATACCAAAATATTTACTAACATACGGTGATCGGCTATATTTGTATTATGAATAAACAAAACTTATCTTTCTAGTTCTACTGCTTTACGTAGATATTCTAATGCAAGTTCTATTCTTTGAGATGCTTCTATAAATTTTGACCCTATAAAATGTATTGCTGATGGATTTAATGAGAGAAGTCTTAATTCATTACTAACAGCCATAATTTTTATAGGATCGAACTTGCTTGACATTTTCTCTAATGCATCAATACTTCTCTTAATAGTCTTGACCGGTCTACGATACCTTATTGATAACACTATTAAACCTATGCCTAAACCTATGAATATGAAATTAAAGAATGGCCCTACAAGTATAGCAAGAGGTAGCCATGTAAGCGCCCATCCAATGTTTTTGGATGCATAAGGGGATGTTAAAACCCAATAAATGAACATTACGATACCTATTATTATTGGGATAACTAGCAGAATAAAACCCAATACTCTGAGGCGTTTAGTGGCATTAATTACAAGATTATATGCCTCCTTAAGCTCTTGTATAGCCATTGCATAAAAGTGTAGCGGTTTCTCATTGATTTCTGGGTAAACATTCTCTTCCCTATCAAAATGTAATCCCGTAGAAGCCTGCTCAAATGTTAGTAAGCCTCCTCCTCCAGCTATTCTCAATAAATCCCATGTAAGTTCAGCTACTTGGTCAAAATTCTCGATCGATTTCTCAATTATTTCCTCAAATTCTTCATCTAAGTCCTTATTCGTCATAGTATGTTCTAGTGCTACAGACAAAACATATACCATAAATTCTGTAAGCCCTTTTGTCTTGAGGTTTTCGTATGCCTCTAGCGCTATATTCGTTAAAAGAAGGGTTACCATACCATAATTACATTGTGTTTGTACATAAGATTCGGTTCCACAAACATTTGTCGATTCATTCTTAAGTATGCTTGCAAGTTCGTTATACGTAGTTTCGAATTCATTGCTATAATAGATTCTCTTAATCTTCTCATAGAGTTCTCTACTTTCTGAATACATTTGATCTAGGGTCTTTAGAAACTTATTGAACTCCTCGCTCATGAATCGATCTTTACCCTTTATATTAGCCTTATCTGCATACTTGTCTAATGCATTGATTATCGCTAGATAAATCATAGACATTAAAACGTAGGGATAAATCTTCTTATATCTTAAACTAGATACATCATACGCTACATCGCCAGCGAGTGCACCGAGTATCGCGGTTGCGTATTCAAACGTTTTGCCTCTTAACTTCTCTAACATGGTGACCAATATTGTTTCTTCATATGTTATTGAATTGATCTTTTCTAGAAAGTCTATCATCCATCGTCTTTCTTCATCGTTTAGGAGAATAGAGCCTTTCAAGGCTCTCTCAGAATCTATTTAATACAGGATAGGATTAAATTCCTTACTCTTAATGAATAATTAATTAAATTAGAGACTAGATTATATGTAATAAGGTTATTTATTAGGCACCTATTATTTCCTATTAGTGAGGGTCAGGGAGGATGTATAGAAAGTTAATCCTCCCAGCAATTTTTGTCATGATATTAATGTTCGTCACCAATACTATTACAGTTACAAGTGTAGCTGAGAAGGGCACTATTATTGACCATGATATTGAGGGTAATGTTACGTGGACTAAGGAGGGTAGTCCCTACATTATTACTAGGACTGTCGCTGTTCGAGGGATACTCACTGTTGAGCCCGGTGTAACCATACTGTGGAACTATAATGTAAACCTCTATGTCTACGGTAAAGTAGTGATTAAGGGTACTTCAGAGGAGCCTGTAGTATTGAATACTACAGAGGACGCGTATAGGATATGGAGTCCAGGATTCATTATTAGCGAGGGTGAGGTCCGTATTGAAAATAGCGTTCATGCCCTCGACTAATGCGGGTATAGTTATTGAGAATGCTGACCTCTGGCAAATATACATGCCTGAGTCAGCGGGTAGAATGCCTGTAGAGGTCAATGGAAAATCAGTGTTCGTAGGAAATCCAGTAGTGTTAAAGAACAGCAAACTTATTCTTAGAAACGTGTTCGTGAAAATGAGCATAGGGGCAATACCCTATCCGCTCAGAGATTTCTCGCCTACAACGTTTACATCATACATTGACACATGCTATGTAGAATTCAGCAATGTAACAGCGATGTGGGGCATTGGGTTCGCTACCAACTATACTACCATAAAGATGGATAGAGTTACAGCACTAGAATTCATACTACAGTGGGCCTTCGATACCGATGTAACAATAACTAATAGCGCCTTCATGTACGGTAGAGGAATATATACCGAATTCTACGAAGCAGTACTAAAAGATAAAGTAGTATTCACAATACATAATACAACATTCTATGAGACAAAGCTAGATAATTCAAAGAGAGCTATAACAGTCTACGCTGACAAAACAGCATACTTCGACCTAAGAAACAACTACTGGGGAGACACAAGCTATTACATACAAGGCACTAGCAATATAGAGGTAGAACCCAAGCTAGGTGAACCCACAGTAGAACTACCACCAGAAATTACTGTAGAACTCAATCCACCATACCCGTTAATAGGTGGTACTGTAGAACTCATTATCAAACCCAAGTTAGAAAACGCCTACTATATCCTATATTACTGGTATGGTGAGAAACCCTTGATAACTAACTTTACAACTGTTGGAATACTTAAACTTGATATCAAGGAAGAAACAACTGACGCTGTAATACTAATTCACCATAAGAAAACAATAATTAAGAAAGATATAACAATCAAAGCAATAAACCCGGGTAAAACAGAAGCAATGATATGGATAGAGCCCGAACCAGATGAATGGGATCTCATATATACAAATAACGTAACTATAAAAGTGAGTGTTTATATCCCATTATCTGAGATACTACCCTACATAAACGTATCATTGGAGCTAACAAATACGCTAACAAACGAAGAAAAAATATATCCCATGAGAAAATTATGTGAAGGAGAATATGCTCTAACAATAACTCTAGATGATGGAAAATACAGTGGTGAAGTACTCGTAAATTATCCGGGGACAACCCTGGCAAGAGAGGAGATATGGTTCGGGATAGAAGCTAAGCCTCCAGAAATAAATGCTTCGTGTATAAGGATTAGTGAAGACGAAATAATAATTAACGCAACAGCAATTGATATGGTCACCGGAGTAAAAAGGATCACAATATACTATGATAAAGAGAAGCTTTATGAAGAAAATATAGGAGGAATAAACATCTACACCACAGTATATGTTGCTAAAATAGAGGGAGTAGGAAAGATAACCATAGAAGCAGAAGATATGGCAGGACACATAGGAAACGTAACCCTTGAAATACCTACCGAGATTTCGCCTCCACCACCATGGATGGTGGAAACCGAGACAACAACGACAACAATACCATCCGAAGAAAACACAACAACTACAGTAATTGAAGAAACATCGTATTCTCTTTCAACAACGGAAGCAACAATTTCAACGCAAGAAACATCATCTCCAGCAGCATCACTTACAAAAACAACGACTCCAGAACTCCTGACAGAAACAACAACTTTAGGAATCACCAAAACAACACGGCAACCTCCATTATCATTAGACCCAATAACAATAACATTAATTGCAGTAATAGTAGCATCAATAGGAGCGATAACAGTATTTGTAAAAAAGAGATAAGTCTCAATAACATGAACCCTGTATAACAGCATAACATTAATACTATTAACCTTTGAAAGACCAGTATTCAACTACTCATTCTTTAACAGTATTTATATAAGCATACAAGGCTGTATATAATATCTCTACATAAAGATTTTTAGTGAAGATTCTATTTGCAAAATCTAAGTTATTTCCTTAACTTAGATTTTTAGAAAACAACCTGTGTTAAGATTGATGACTTGATTGGGCCCCGAAACGCAACATCGTAGCATTCATGAAGATTCTGAAGATTCCGATTATAGGATTGGGGAGAATCACAAAAATTTTAGAGATTCGGGGGAGAAAAACAAATCTTTACTTTGGCCTCGACGGCTTTCTTATAAGCAGTTTCTTTTCAATGAAATAACCAACACCTACAACTAATGCCATTATTGTAGGAATATATGCTATAACAAACCAATACCTCTCAATGTCCTCGGCAAAACCACCCATAACTACCACACCATCATTATCTTTACCACCATTACGCCTCAGAAAATGGCAGAAGCTTAAAAAGAATGTGCCATTTTTCTTTATAAGCTCACGCAAAAATCAATCTCACTAAACACATACTATATAATATATAGGTGGAAGGACTCTGAAGACCCACCCTTCATCAGAAATTACAATTATACTCAACATAAACTATATGTAAATTATACACGCACCCGCACGCCCGATAGAACCAACCCCCGTGCCTCATGCATGAGCCCCCGAAGAGCTCGCCTTGGTTCTCCTTGGTGTACATATGGTGGATTCATACCTTCGACATAGTTTGATATTCTTATATAGATATCGCATTCTTTAAGTGGGGAGGAAGGTGCCCAGAAAGAGAAAAGTACGCAGAGTAAAGTATGAGCCTGTACTAGTAGCACAAAGAGTACTGAATAATCCGCTATACTTGGCCATCACAAGAATTCTGCTAGAGAACAACACTCCACTTCAAGCCGGGGAAATACGTAGAGAGCTGATAAAGCAGGGAATAGATATCTCGGTAGGCTACATATCAAATATACTAAGGAAATTGGAGAAATGGTACATAGCTAGACCCTATAAGAATCCCATGAACGGTAAGCTCCTATGGGCTATAAGAGAATCTTCGAAAGCAGTAGAAATCATAACTGAAGAAATACGAAAACAAGAAACAAACATTATTCTTAAAACATGGGGTATCGAACAATGAGTTCAGACTTTTACACTAAACCTATCACAGCAAGCAAAAATAGACGACTACTAGAAAGACTGAAAGAGCTAGCAAAGAGAACAAGCAACCAATACGCACTATATTATTATCTGTACACAACAGGGAAAGCAACACTATATCAACTATTCAGGGTATATAATGAGATAGCTGGTAGAAGAGTGCGTCTAGCAACACTAAGAAAACAGCTTAAGATCTTAGAGGAGAGGTACAAGGTAATCAGAAAAGTAGAAGAATACTACATACCGCTAATACCGCCAGAAGAACTCTTACCAGCAATAAACATCAAAAGAGCTAAAGCAGGCAAGAAAGGTGCACTCAAAAGAATATTACATCTCCACAGGAAACCAGAACAGCTACAGGTACCCAAGAACTTAGCATACTACATATCTAGAGTATATGAGGAAGCACAGGAGCTACTAAAGAGAGGAGACCGTACAGTAGCTCTCGATCTCCTCGTACACACCTATTTGCCGCTCAGAGAAAATGAAGTATTGTGGATATGGAGAGGAAACGAATTTATCTATTGGGACAACAAAACCAGAACATTTAGATGTCTATACTCAGAAGAACTATCAAAATTACTGGAAAAACTAGGCTATACAGAAGGAGTAATGACGTGGCACATCTTGGGACATGAGAGAGCAGCCAAGATAATCAAGAGGCTCTTCGGAAAAGGGTGTCTGGACTGGCCTTGGAGTCGAAGCATAGCATACGGATTAATGTTATTAGGTATACTAAAAGGAGGAAACAACTACCGTATTGAAGTACTATATAGAGAAAACCACCTATACTTCATACTAAGGAACTATTACACAGGATACCTAATTAATGAATACACAATAAAATGGAACCACGAAAAATTACCACCACCATTAACTAAGGAAAAACCACACTACAAAGGATTAGCACTTGGCGTACCGCACACCAACCCCAAAAACGATGAAAATTACTTTTCAAGGTGGTAATTGATACTGGAACAAAAAGGGATAGACACTAAAATAATGCTTTGCGTTATAATTGTAGCAATGCTATTGGTAATTGTGCTTAATCACATACCAAAAGAATTGTTAGCTAAACTGTACGTAACATTACTACTCGTACTAACAATACTATTTGCATTAGTACTAAAAGCAAAATCAATTATCCACTAAAACACTTTATAGTAAAAATATATTTCAAAACAATTACTCAAGAATATACCGCTCAATTCCATTATTACTAATTTTCACTATGTCCCACTTTTTACCATCATAGTGGACAAAATAAACTTGCTTACGTAAAACACCTTTCTCAAAATCCTTTATTTCACATGGGCGAAAAACCCTGGGATTAAGTTCTAAAACTTTCTTTACTTTTTTGTATTCTATCTTAGCACCTATACCAGTATTTATAATGAACTCTTTACCCACTACTCCGTAACCTCATACAATATTATTTTACCGTCAATAGTCTTCTCAACCAATAGGTTACCACTAATCTTTTTCACCTCGCCAGGTCTAAGCGATAGAACTATCTTAGGCCTAATAGATTTCCACAAAACTTTTACTAATGATAATATCAACAACCTCGTGATAGGTACTACTTCTTCAGATAGCCTATAAACATGAGTTAAGTCATTTCTTAACTCGACTACCTCGTTACTATCGCTAAAACTTTGACTAGGAATTCTCTGAAGCTCTAGAACATATGGTTGCTGAATCGCTAATAGATTTGATGTATTTACAGTCTGACTCATCACTCTCCTCACCCTACCGATTTCCACTGGATTTTAATACCCCAATGAACCCAGTAAAGCGGCTCACCAACATCTGTTTTATAATTCATATTACGTGAAACCATAGATGCCTCACCTAAAACCTTAATCTTATACTTCTTATCATTAACCTCAACCTCTACTTCCTCTACAGCAGGCTCCTGACTTTGTATATCCACTAACTCCCATCCCTCTTCAGGAGGTTTATCAGGAGGGCTAAGAGGCTTATCCTTTACATAATTCTTTAACTCGTCCGGTACATAAAGCGATGCAACACCACCCGCTGTTTTAACAGCAAAATTAACTCCTCCAAACGGTGAAAAACCAACATATTTTACACCAACAATTACGACACGTAGAATTAGCTTACTGCCATCAGCAAGAGCTACAATACCGGGTTTGCTCAATGTTACGCGATAAACACTTTCTACCATAATTATACCCCCTACTAACCCAGTAAATATTACCGTCATCTCCCCCAATAAATTTATGTTTGGACAAACTCCTATAAACGAATAGAAGAATTGAAAAGTGGAACTTATCTATCGCTAACAACTATAACTCTAATTTCATCTTCAGAGATACTATTACCAGGAACAACATTAATTCCCACATGCTTAAGCCAGAAATCTGTTAGGGCCATTTCTACTACTTCATCAATACTACACCTATAGATATTGGCCAAATAATAGAGCACCTCATAAGCTTCTTCCGAAATCTTTACCTTTAACTTAACTCTACTCATACCCACCACCAGCTCCTAGTAAATCCATAGACATAAGACTTGATAAATTCCCACACTTCTTTATCGATACCCTGCAGATATCTGTTATAGATATAAGATAGTAGAGCTTCCAAACCGCCATTAACATATTTCTCAAACGCTCTCTTTAACCCTATAGGAACAGGTGATTTCTCCCACTTAACATACTCAAATCCATTTATCAGATAGACCATCTTCTTCGCAAACCACCATCGATCAGGTTGCCGACCATACCTCAACTGTTTCCTTACATATCTAAGAGAATTATACACGTTTCTCAACTTACTGAACATAGTATATCTAACTCTATGAAGTTCAAGAACATAGTTGCTAGGATCCGACTTAATAAATCTTTCAACATTGATTTCATACAACTTCATTCTCACATCATTCCACGTCATCTTCATTAATCTCAGCTGATATTCGCTGTACTCGTTACCTTCCCTATCCATATAGCTCACCTTAAATACACGTCCAGCAATACTACCAAGTTTATTTACATCAATGTGATGCACTAAAACAAAGAATTTAATTTCTTTAATACCATAACGCGGGTTAAGAAGGACAAATTTCATAGACTTACTAAGGAAGAAGCGGCCGATAACTTGAACCATTAAATGAAGATCGTACTTCAAACTAAACACATCAAAAACATACAAGAACCCATTACGGACAACACAATACATACCAGGAAGATCATCTGTACCTACACTTTTACCATCAAATTCTCTACCGATGACCCTAAAAACACTAGGAACAGGAACAACTTATCTAGGATAACCACGAAGCCCTAATGCAACAATAACGGATTCTATTCTATCTCGATATGGAGGGTCAACACCCATACTAGTACGGCCATGTGGGTGGAATAACAATAT
>QMWS01000021.1 GCA_003661745.1 Thermoprotei archaeon
CAAGACAACAACATTAAGGACAATAATGGGTATGACAACCCTTTACTCCGGAGATATAATATATAATGGTGCCTCAATAAAGAAGCTGCCTACGCACAAGAGAGTCGAGTTGGGCATTAATATGGTGCCTGAGGGAAGGAGGATATTTAAGACACTAACGGTCTATGAAAACCTAGTTGCTGGGGCATACACCAAGAGAGCTAGGGAAAAGCTAGATGATACCCTAGAGTTCGTGTACTCACTATTTCCGAGACTTAAGGAAAGGAGAAATCAGATTGCTGGAACTCTATCAGGCGGAGAAGCTCAGATGCTAGCTATAGCTAGGGCGCTCATGTCTCTACCTGAGGTTCTGCTGCTGGATGAGCCTAGCCTCGGGTTAGCTCCTAAGATAGTTATCGAGGTCTTCGAGACCGTTAAGAGGTTAAGGGATGAGGCAGGCAAGACTATATTGCTGGTTGAGCAGCACGTAAAGCATAGCCTGGAGCTGGCTGATAGAGGGTACGTTATAGAGCAGGGTAGGATCGTACTTGAGGGGGAGGCTAAGAGTTTGCTAACTAATGAGAAGCTAAAGAAGGCGTACCTAATACTCTAAAGTAGAACACGCTATTTTAAGCTGAAAAGCTATAGCGTAAACGCCTCACACACCTTAATTTCTTTAAATCCTAACATGTTAGCCTCTGAGGCGTGTTAGATAGCTTATGCACTCAGCTACATTATCTCTAACGACTAGCTTCCTCCTCACTACTAGCTCTTTCTCGCCTGTAATGGGATTCACCCCACATTTAGTCCTTTGCCCCCAGCATACGCATGAGCCTAAGACCTCCCAATCACTAACTTTGTCTAATCTTCCGCACTCCATGATGACGGCTAGCATTTCCTTAGCTGGGGGTGTCACTCGCTTACCTTCCGTAAGGTTATGAAATAGCTGTGATATGTAATTGTTTGAGCAGACCCTACTCCGGTATATTAAGTACGTTATTGCTTCTCCAATTCCCTGTAGCTTAACTACTCTTGAGTCGAAATATAGCGGCATACCAAGACTTAGTGAAGTATGAGCAGATGCTATGGAGGCGGAGACACTAACTAACTTAAACACTCTCCCACCGTAGGGTACGTCATTGAGTATGAGATTTATTTCGTCTGAGGCTACGTAAGTTATTAGAGCATTAAATCTCTCCATAAGTACCTTACCTGCATTAATCAGTGCATCATGAACTCTTACGTCCCTAGGCTTTCTGAAGTCTTTAAGTACCTTGCCGAAATTAACGCCGTCTAGCCTAATAGCTATAGGACCCGAAACTACGCTGTTATTAGCTACTTCACGATCCCTAAAGTATAGCTGCAGCTTGGCAGGATTCACCCTAGTGAGGTATTCGAGTATTCTTAGCGCCTTCTTCGATACCACTTAATCACCGTAAATTATGACTTGATTCTACCTAATTAGAGGTAATAGCTAAAATAGCGAGGTACTCAAGTAATAATTCGTGAGTAAGTGTTGAGCAGCTCCAGGGACGTAAAGGCTATGATAAGGAAGATGGTTTGGGACTTATTAGAGGAGAAGAATGTAGCCGTATTCCCGCGCCCCATATACGGCCGGATACCTAATTTCATAGGTGCTGAGGAAGCAGCACTTAAGCTGTCAGCACTTGAGGTCTTCTCTAAAGCGAGAGTCGTGGAAGTAAGTCCTGACTCGCCTCAGAGACACGTCAGGTACCTAGCGCTTAGAAGTGGGAAAGTAGTGATAATGCCTACACCGCGCTTAAGGGAAGGCTTCCTAGTACTTGACCCCTCCAGAATACCCATGCAGCACCTCAAGAGTGCCTCAACTATTAGGGGTGCCTTTACATGGGGCGTTAAGGTAAGCCCTACTAAGATACCTAAGATAGACTTAATTGTTACTGGCTCAGTCGCAGTTAATGATCGAGGATGTAGACTAGGTAAGGGTGGAGGATATTCGGACCTGGAGTTCGCTATCTTAAAGGAACTGAGCAAGGTTAGTGATGATACAGTAATAGCTACGACAGTTCATGACCTGCAGGTAGTTAACTTAGATATTCCGCGAGATCCATGGGACGTCAGTGTCGACTTAATAGTAACACCAAGCAAAGTAATTAAGTGTAAGAATAGGTTTAGGCCTAAGGGAATTTTGTGGGAATACATCAGCAACGACTTGATTAGCGAGATTCCCATACTTAGAGAGCTACTGAGTATGCGAAGGTGATAAGGTGATGCACAATGCGTACGCCTATGACGTAGATGGCGTAATAGTCGATGTTTCAGAGAGGCTTAGGCGTGCTAAGGAGCTGTCTAGGAATAAGAAGGAGTTCTGGGAGCTCTTCTTTAGTGATGAACTCCACGAACTAGATAAGCCGAGACCAGCAGGGGTTAAGGCTGTTAGGGATAGGGCTAGGAGAGGGTATATAGTAATAATAACTGGCAGACCTCAGAAGTTACTTAAGGTGACACTCAAGCAAGTAGTAGAATTTACTGGAGTTAGACCGGCATGCATCTACATGCGCAGAACGGGAGATATGAGGTCATCAGCTACTATTAAGCTTGAGCTACTAGAGCGCGCCATAAAGGAGGGCTTCAATATAGTTGAGTACCACGACGACGAGGAGGAAGTACTGAAGAACATTATGAGTACATACCCGAATATCACCCTCTACCTGCACTACAATAATAGCTACAAGATATTCTTTAAACCGCTAAGCAGCGTTAACTACCCATAGCTGTTCCGAGAATGCGGGATAAGGTTAAATGCATAGCAGTATTACGTTACGGTAGGTGTGACATTGAAGATATACTTCCTAGGTATTGGGGGGTGGCTCTCACACCCCGAGTTCGGGCAGTCAGGTATCTTAATCGAGGAAGGCAATACCAGGGTTCTGCTGGATGCTGGTGAAGGTACTTACGAGAGACTATCTAGGTGTTGCCACATAAACCCGTGCGATATAGACTTCATAGTGCTTACCCACAGACATGGCGACCACATACTCGGTATACCTACGCTTGTACAGCACGCTAAACACCATGAGCGTAGGCTCCGCATAGTCACATCAGGCGATGTAATTAATGCTGTAAGGAATCTTTTAGGGTCTGTCGGCATAGAACACTACCTAAAGTACATAGACTTTATTGAGATTCAAGAAGGCGCTGAAGTCTGGCTAAGCGGTAACGTGAGTATTCGGGCAATTAAGGCAATTCACCCGCCCCCCTCATACTCCTACATAATCAGGGTAAGTAACTGGATAATTGCTTATAGTGGTGACACCTCACCGAACCCTGATTTCATTAATGCCGCTAGGCATGCTGATGTACTAATACACGAGGTTTCAGGTACTGATGAGCTTAAGGAGGTTCTCAGCTCGCTAGGTCACACATCGAGTGCTGATATAGGTGCTGTGGTTGAGGGTGTAATGCCTAAGTACTTTATCCCTGTTCATTACCCATTAGAGGCGGTGTACGTACGCGCTATTCCAAGCAGAGTGAAGGTAGTGCTTCCAATTCCCTGCTCCAGCATAACTATTGACTAATAATGTTGACAGCTGTTAGCATTAATATATCTGAGGTAGTACTGACACTTAGGTGTGGTGAGATAGGTCACCTCATCGACAGATACGGTAGGAGACTACTCAATGCTAGATTAGCCGTTACATTAAGGTGTAACTATAGGTGCTTCTTCTGTCATTCGGAAGGTATTGAGTCTAGAACTCAAGAACTAACACCTAGCGAGTGGGGGCTCATTGCTACCGCCTTAAGGTTTGTGGGCGTAGAGTCCTTCAAATTCACCGGTGGTGAGCCCTTAGTTAGGGACGACATAGTTGACATTGTGAGGGAGGTAAATAATTGTGGGAAGCCCCTCGACTTGTCTATGACAACTAATGGCTACTACCTTAAGGAGCTAGCCGGCATGCTGAGGGATGTTGGACTCGGTAGGTTGAATATAAGCCTGCACTCACTACGGGAGAATGTATATAAGGAAATAACAGGCTGTGGAGACCTAAGCAAGGTACTTAAGGGTATTTACGAAGCCCTAAACTACGATTACAGGAAAATAAAGCTGAACGTCGTCGTCATCAAGGGAGTTAATGATGGTGAAGTCTGGGACATAATTGACTTTGCCGCCAGGCACGGACTCCACGTACAATTAATAGAGCTCCATCCTGTAGGGAGAGGTAAGCACGAATTCGAGAAGTACCATAGCACACTAGATAATATAGTTAGGGAAATTGAGGAGGTATCGTCAAAGATAGTAGTCAGAGGAGAACTCCATAATAGGCCAATATACTACTTACCTACAGGCATCACAGTCGAGGTAGTTAAACCAGTACTAAACCCACTATTCTGTGCTGCTTGCTCTAGGATTAGGGTGGCACCTGATGGAGCGCTTAAGCCCTGCCTCTCAAGTAATACATCGATTAGCGTCATCGACATAATTAAGTCAAATATGGATGAGGACGCCAAGATTAGGGCCCTCATTGAGCGCATTAAGCAAGTTAATGCTGCAAGAAAGCCAAGCATTCTGTGGCCTATAAGTATGTGTTTGGAGAGAGAGTACATGAAACTTAGAAAGCATGTGCGACGGAGCCTATGCTACAGGGTAGAACTTATATAAAAGCTAATTACGTCTACGTAGCGATTTATAGAGGAGATGATGATACCCGGCCTTACGGAGTAAGTGAGGAATCATTCATGCTCTGATCCAGGCGCGTCACCCAAGCAAATACGTTATTATACTTTGAGGTAACTTATCCTACAGGGATTAGCTATGATAACGAGGGAGGAGGCACTAAATCTATTAAGGCAGTACTTAAAGAATGATAAGCTATTTAAACACTGCTTAGCTGTAGGAGCTATAATGCGTACTGTAGCTAGGGAGTTAGGTGAAGATGAAAACCTCTGGGAGCTGGTGGGGCTGCTCCATGACATAGACTATGAATTAGTTGGTAAGGACTTAAGCAAGCACGGATTAATCAGTGCTGAGTTACTCAAGGATAAGCTGCCAGAGAACGCACTCCTTGCTATTAGAGCACACAACGAATTAACAGGAATTAAGGATGACTCGAAGCTTACTCTAGCTCTTAAGGCATCTGATCACGCTTCAGGCCTAATTATAGCTACTGCCTTAGTTATGCCTCACAAGAAG
This sequence comes from Thermoprotei archaeon, assembly GCA_003661745.1. GTDB lineage: Archaea > Thermoproteota > Thermoprotei_A > Sulfolobales > NBVN01 > B83-G16. The sequence continues at coordinate 5,150 of QMWS01000021.1, forward strand.
CTCGAGGAAGTTAAGCTGGAGTCCCTACTCAGGAAGTTTAAGCAGAAAGACTTCGCTAGAAATGTAAAGAGGGAGCGAATACTTAACTGTGAGAAGATCGGTATACCACTAAGTAAGTTCCTTGAGATAGCTCTGAAGGCGCTCCAGGAAATACATAGTGACTTAGGACTCTAGGGTACCTTTCCTTGGCGCTGGCCTTAAAATACCTTAAAAGCAATTTTAATGTGAGTGATGAGGAATCCGGGAACGGATTAATGAAGAGCGCATACTAAACTGACAAAACTAAACATTAACTTCTCTTACTTTTTCCAAGAGCGCATAGAAGAACCCCGTTGTCCTGTGCTTGTGAGGCCACGCCCTCATAGTACCGGGTAGGAAACCCTCACTGAAGGGGCCCCTCAGAGGCACAAGCTTCAACACATCACTGAATTCCTCGAGGACACTCCTTATTACCTCCTCCCCTTCTTCAATGAATACGCTGCAGGTCGTGTAGAGTATTCTGCCGCCGACCTTAGCAATAAGTATTGCCGACCTCAGCAGTTCCTTCTGGAGAGCTGTTAATTCACTTAGCTTCCCATCATCTATCCTCCATCTCGCCTCAAAATTCTTGGCCAGCGTACCTGTCGATGAGCACGGAGGGTCTAGGAGCACTCGATCGGCCATGCCACGCCCAAGTAGCTCAGGAGCCTTCCTAGCATCTTCAACTATGACCTCAGCTATAGTTACGCCTGCACGCCTGAGTAGGTTTCTCAAGTACTCAGCCCTATCTTCGTAGATCTCGAATGCGTATATTTTTCCTTGGTTTTTCATTAGTTCTGCTATGTGCGTTGTCTTACCTCCAGGAGCAGCACACAAATCAACGACAACCTCACCAGGCTTAGGATTGAGAATAATAGAGGCCATTGCACTCGAGTCTTCTTGCGGTATGACTTTGCCCTCCGTAAATGGCTTAAATTCCTCGTAATTTATCCTACCCCTGAACTTAATTACTGTAGGTACATAAGGGCTTATCCACGCGTCTATATTTAATTTCTTTAGTTCTTGAATGATCTCCTCTACTGACGCCTTAAGGGTATTAACTCTTAGACTTAGTGGCGGCCTCTCGTTTATTGCTTTAAGGAGTTCTACCGTTTCCTCCCTACCTATTTCGTTCTCCAACTTCTTTATAATCCATGCAGATACCATAAATTTCATTTCAAGCCTCTCATCATCTGTTTTAGGCTTGTAGCTGAAGCCGCATATCTTGCTAAAATAGTTCCTAATTCTCCACGCCTCCTCCTGCCCGAGGACATCCTTAATTACGAGTGGTGTGTATATTCGTGTAGCACCTATCAACTCGACGTCGTTTCGTCTGAACTGACACGCGAAGGTAATTAATCTTAGTGAAGCCCTCGTCCACGGATCTAGTTCATCCTTATCTAGGGTCAGTACTTGAGTATATATTCTGTCTATGAGCCCTAACCTCCTCCCAATTTCATATATTATCGCTGTGATCACTCTGTCCTTTGCTGTAGCTAAGAGGCCGTACTTCTTGAGTACCTCACGCTTTACGTACTGTGTAGGCTTAATTTTCTCGCTAGTCACTAGAATCTCAAGCATTGCCGCAATATCTGTCTTGTCGAATTCCACTAGCTCTCTCACACTACCTCCCTAACTCATGTATTTCAGAAACCGTTAAAGGTGACTCTATATACTCGGATTCTACTACGTGATGTACGCTTAAAACGGAAAGAAGTTAGGTGAAGAAAGCAGGTACTTAGGTAGAGCAAACTACGTCATCAGCCAGTAGCTTGCCTACGTGCTCCTTAAGCTCCTTCACCTCCTCTAAGGCCTTGCTAATGTACCTCCTTACGTAGCTAGGGTTGGGTGATCCCTCATGTGGCTTATTAATTACCTCCTCAGGACTTAAGCTCTTCCCGAGTAATTCCCCTAGTTTTTCATATACCTCACTTAACTTCTCAGACCTACCGACAACCTCAGCTACTAGCTCATGAACCTCCCTGTAGGGCTTGCCCAGCTTTAGCGCTAGTAACTCAGCGTAGTCTGTAACAAGTAGTGGGTACTTAGCGATGTCAGCCCTCATACTCTCTTCATTAGGCTTAACCGACTTCAGCATGTCGCGTACTATAGCCACCGTTTCAGTGGTTTTCTCAAGTAACTGAATAAAGTGCTTATTTACTTCCTGAAGATCTAGGTTATAGCCTGTAGGGAGTCCCTTAATAATAGCTAGTATAGCTACTAGGTGACCTATGCTCTCTGCACCCCACGCTCTGGCGATTTCCATAACAACTAGATTCTTCTTGTGCGGCATCAGGCTGCTCGTAGCTAGAAACTCAGGTGCTACGCTAACGTAGTTAAATTGTGGCGTGGTAAATACTATGAAGTCTTCGGCTAACCGCGTAAGCGTTACTGAAATGCACGTGAGTATTGACGATACAATCATAATGAAGTCCCTGCTCCCTGTAGCGCGCAGGGAGTTTATCACCAGCTTACTGAAGCCCAGCTCCTCGGCCAACTCATACCTACTTAACGGCACGTTAGTAGTTATGCTTGCTCCTGCACCAAGCGGTGACTCACTAACTACCTCACTAATAATGTACTTCAGAATCCTAATATATTGAGATAGCTCCTCATCAAAACTAAGTAGGTAGTGAGCAAACGTAGTTACTTGTGCTGGCTGCAGGTGCGTGAAGGAGGGCATTAGTGTTCTCTCATACTTGCTAGCCTTCTCTAAGAGCACCTCCCTCAACTCAATTAACTCACTAAGTAACTTGATTAACTCCCTCCTAGCCTTTAGTCTGAGGGCTGCCGCTACGTGATCATTTCTGCTTTTACCTAATGCTACCCACCCAGCATCACTGCCTAATTTATTCCTTAAGTATATCTCAACTGCCTCGTGAACGTCCTCTGCTTCCATGGTGAAGAGTGGTTCGGGGTTCCTGCATAGTTCCTTGAGCTCCTGAATTATCTTATCGCCCACCTCCTTAGGTACTAAGTTGTGTTTGACTAGGCTCTTTGTGTGCGCTATGAGGGCAGTAATTACTTCCCTTACCATAGCCCTATCTGATGATGTTAGAGATGACGTATACTTTAGTACCTTGTTGCTACCCTTACCTAAGAGCTTATCTCTATACAAGAAATCACCAGCTGATTAGCTTTTCCTTAGTGCGTAGGCTGCCGTGCTCTGTAGTCCCCACAGCTCCACGAATCCTTCTGCTAGCTTCTGGTTGAACTGGCTTATGCTCTCGTAAGATGATAGCTTTAGGTCGTAAAGTGCCTTGCTCGACTTTCTCCCTACCACCATTGCTGAACCCTTATACAGCTTAACCTTCACCTCACCCTCAACATTCTCACTTACCTTATCTATGAAGTACGTTAGCTCTTCCCTAAGGGGCTCGAACCACAGGCCGTTGTATACTAGCCAGCTCCATGTAGTGTCAACTAATTGCTTCATGCTTAACTCCCACTTAGTGAGTGTTAGTTTCTCTAAATCGAAGTGCGCCTTGATTAGCGTGATCGCTGCCGGTGCTTCATATACCTCCCTGCTCTTAATACCCACTGTCCTATCCTCCATGTGGTCGATTCTGCCTACCCCATGTTTCCCCGCCGTCTTATTTAGCTCTTCAATTATCGCGAGTAAGCTCTTCTTCTCGCCATTAATCGCCACCGGAATGCCCTTCTCGAACTCTATCGTTACGTACTCTGGCTTATCGGGTGCCTTCTCTGGGCTCTGCGTCCATAGGAATACGTCGTCGGGGGGCTCGGCATAAGGGTCTTCGAGAACTCC
>QMWS01000022.1 GCA_003661745.1 Thermoprotei archaeon
CCCTCTAGGTACTCTAGTGAGTTGCTCATCCCCCTCCCCTAGGGGTCGCTGTTTAAAATGTTATCTTATTCATTTCCTTTAATCTATTTAGTGCCTCCATTACCTCCTCTTTAGTTACACCTAATGCCTTGGCTGCATCACTGATGTCTATGAACCCTCCATGCATGACTATATACTCTAGCACCCTACTCTCAAGGTCTCTTCCAGTTACGGTCCTAGTCCTAGCTCCGTGACGTACTGGCTTGCTGCGTAACTGCATACCTTGACTTGGCAGTGTTATGCCTTTAATAGTCACCATACTTGGCTTAGGTGACCTTATTAGCGATATGGGTGGCTCAGGTAACTGCTTGGCTACCCTCTCCTCAGCCATACTCTCTAGTTCCTTAAGGAACTTAACTGCCTCTGGTGAGTAATGGATTGCTGAGGAGGCCTCAGGTCCTTCGGTTCCCGTAGTCTCTGCTATAACGCTCCTAGCCTCGCTTAGTATGGACTCAATGCTATATGCCAAGCTCGGCATCGCATCCCTTACGTAGTCCTTAGTCATGCCTAGCAGCGCTGTCGCCTCGGCCATGACTGACGTCATGCTGGAGACGTCCTCAATAGTCTCCAGTCGCAGCTTAACCTGCACCAGCGCCATTTCCGAGACCGTTAATTTCTTTAGTATTTTCCTTACCTCTAGCATTTCGTTAGCGTAAATAAGTGCTCGATCCCTTTCACCCTTTATGTAGGCATTTATTGCACTCCTCATTAACTTATTATATCTATTCCTTAGCTTCATTAGGCTATTCTTTATTTCCTCAATAGCTGTCTCCAGCCGCGCTATTAAAGTAACTATTGCCTTACTTTTGTTTAGCTTCTTTCTGCTACCGATGTCAAATATTTTAAGAAACCAAGAAAAACCACCTCGTGATTCACTCGCGAATACTGACGGCAATAGACCCACCCTTACTTGCTTGATTTAGATCTCGGCTTAGGTTTCTATTATCTGCACTTGTATAGGGCTGCCCTGCTGAGGTATCTGGCTCTCCTGAGCTTTCTTCTCAGTCTCCTCAATCAACCTTGCCTCGGATGCCTCCGACTCCAGCTTGCTTATTCTCTCAATGTGTCTCTCCACATCCTTCTTCTCATCAGCATGCCTCGCCTTAGCCGACCTGAGGAACTCTACGGCTGACTTATAGGCAGACTCGCTTACTTCGTTGCTCATGTACAGCATCATTAAGTTTGCCATGTCCTTCTCTAGGCGTATTATCTGGTCCTCTAAGTCATTTATCTTTTTCCTGAGCATTTCCTTTACTTTTCCTACTTCGTCCTTTAGCACCCTGAATTGTGCCTCCAAAGTTCTCTTCATTTCCTCGTAGGCGTGTGTAGGTATCATACCCTTCCTATATAACTCCTCAAGAGATCTCATTCTCCTCCTAACTCTGTCCAGCCTGTTCTCTACATCTAGAGCCTTGACTTTCCATTGAGGGATGATGACGACTCCGTCAGGTGTCAGCTTGATCCTGCTTGCGTCAATCTTCTCAAAAGTAGTCTCACTAATAGCTACATCTACCGATTCAACTTCACCAGTAACTTGAGTATATGCTGTTAAGAGCTTGCCTACAACCCTACCATATTCATCTTTTACGTTTTGTCCTAAGTATTTTTCAATCTGATCTATAGTAATGACCATACATCACACCGCAGTAAAAGTCTCTGACCTCACTAAACTTAAAAAGCCTATTCCCAATACCAGTCGTAATAATCGTCATGTTAGTTAAGTTATCTAATTTTTATACCCCATAATACTGTCTCTGACTGAAGTGTTAGCTTTATGTGTTAGCTGGCTCTATTAAGTTAAAATAATATTTAAATACTTTAATTACCTACCTAAACTAATACTTTAAGTAAGCCGTGGTGGTTTAGAATGCGAGAAGTAGACGAATTCACTATAAAGTTTGTTAGGGGAATTCAAGTACTTGATTCTCGCGGTGACCCAACTGTAGAGGTAACTGTAGTCACTGAGGCTGGAGGAATGGGTCGCGCTATAGCACCTGCGGGTGCTTCAAGGGGGCGTCTAGAGGCGGTAGATCTGCGCGACGGAGGTAAGGACTACAGGGGCAGGGGTGTTCTCAGAGCTGTAGAAGCTGTAAACAAGTATATTGCCCCAGCAATCATAGGAATGAATTCATTCATGTACAGGAATGTAGACCGAAAGATAATAGAATTAGATGGTACTGAGAATAAAGCAAGACTCGGAGGGAACGCATGCACAGCCACGTCATTAGCTGTCATTAATGCTGCCGCAGACACTGCCGGGTTACCCCTCTTTCAATTCATAGGCGGTAGCAGAGCTAGGACACTGCCAGTCCCCTTAATGAATGTAATAAACGGCGGTGCACATGCAGGAAATAAGCTAAGTATCCAGGAATTCATGATAGCACCCGTTGGTGCCGATACCTTCCATGATGCAATAAAGATTGCTGTTGAAGTGTATAAGACACTGAAAGAATTACTTAAGGCTACATACGGAGCATCCGCTATCAACGTCGGGGATGAAGGAGGCTTTGCGCCACCGATGACATCGACAAGAGATGCGCTACAGGCCCTTTACAAAGCTGTCAGCGTGGCTGGCTATGAACCTGGATCAGACGTATACTTCGCGCTAGATGCTGCAGCATCTCACTTCTACGACCCAAGCGAGAAAAAGTACTTGATTGATGAGAGAAAACTCAAGCCGTTAGAGCTCGTTGAGTATTATATTGACATAATTAATGAGTACCCTGTTAAGTTAATAGAGGATCCGTTCTCAGAAGACCACCCAGAATACTTTAAGATGCTGAGGAGTAAGGTGAGGGGTAAGGTTCTCATAATAGGCGATGATCTGACAGTAACGCGAGCTTCAAGAATTAGCAAGTTTATCTCAGAGGAGATAATTGACGGAGCTATCATCAAAGTAAATCAGGTCGGAACCTTCAGTGAAGCCGAAGACAGCATAAGAGTACTGCTAAGGAATGACCGTAAGGCAATAGTGAGCCACCGGAGTGGCGATAGCGAAGACGTCACTATAGCCCACATAGCAGTGGGTTTCGAGACAGGACTAATTAAGACTGGAGCTCCCGCAAGATCGGAAAGAACCTCAAAATACAATGAGCTACTGAGAATAGAAGATTACCTAGGTGGAGATGCGATATATTCTGGTAAAAACGCCTTTTTAAGGTAGTAGTATTGCTAAACCCACGAATACTGCTCCAACTGCCAAGAGAAGCAGTGAAAATTCTTTAATCCTCATATTGACCACCAGCTTCGCGAACTTCACTAAGCCATAGGCTACATAACCGAGCGCTACTGCCGCTATGATTATGATACCAGCTACCGCCAACCACGATGCTACACTGCCACTGCTAACACCACTAAACCAGGACAGTATTGGTTGAAGTACCTCAAGACCCATATAATACCCCACGCACTAACTCAATACATGAGTAATTTATAAAACAGCAGATACATAAGAGGTTAGTGGTGATGAGGGTTAAAAGCGATGACACAAGATGATTGAGGGCAAGGTTTCTGATAGCACTAACAAAATATAAAATTATTATTTAGGTCTCCGCACAATATCTAAACCGGTGATTAGTAATGGTTAAGTGCCCCAAGTGCGGAACCGACGTACAGCCTACTAAGACATGGCAACTGGTCTCACCGCTCCCAGACGTAGATGGCAGAATATCAATTACTGTAATGGGCTCATTCAGATGCCCTTCCTGTGGGTATAGCTGGCGAGGGAAGGTATCAGTGATGAAGGTAGGTCCTAATGGAGAAGTCGAATTCCAGACAGGAAAGGCTAGAAGGAGAAGAAGGAAGAAAGAGGAAAGGAAGGAAGAACCTAGAGGAGGTACTATTATAGAAATAGATCTCTCGGAGATAGAGGAGGATGAATTATAAAAAGCTGAGTACAGCCGTCAACATAGCGATTTTTGCTATTATACTAATGCTCGTAACACTCTCCCTCACTAACCAGGTATTCTTAGCTGTCGTTGAAGGTAGGTCTATGGAGCCTCTACTTCAGACAGGCGATATAGTCATAGTTCACAGAGTTAGTATTAATGATTTAAAATTGAATGATATAGTAGTTTACGAAAAAAATGATGGTTCATTAATAATCCACAGAATAATTAGCATACGCAATAGCTCTAATTACATAATAATAATTACTAAGGGGGATAATAATATGTTTCCTGACCCACCAATAACAGCAAATCAAGTTATCGGTAAGGTATTAAGTATAGGTGGAGCAGTTATAAAGATACCTGTACTGGGATATCTCTCGCTAGGTATTAGGTATATACTAGGTAATATCCCGAATATTCCTAAGTAGCTCGCTTCTATTGACAATAGCATTAGCAACTTCCTTAACGAACCTTCCAGTCAATTTAATTCTCAGCAGCTCTTTGAGGTACTCAGTAAAACTTACACCTAATGCCTCACGCCATTCTCTATATTTCTCGACTATGTGCTTATAAGCAGTACCGTGGAACTCGCAAAAACATATGTTACTACCCGCTACAGGATTATAAGCGCATACTTCCCCACATATTAAGCATTTGGGCTTCTCTTTGCCCTCCTCGATAAGCTCTATTAACTTCTCAGCATTATTGCTTCTTACTATGTCCCTTATCATCGTGAGCCTAGGCCTTAGTACCTCCTTAGCTTTATTGACTACCTCAGTACGTGATATCTTCCCGAGCTTTACCAATTCTAATGCTTGCTCGAATTCCCGTGTTAAGTTAACGCTGGTTAATTCAGAGAAAAGCTTAGAGAGTATCTTCGCAATCGTTATACCTAGCTCGGTAACTACCGTTGTTTTCCCACTCTTCTTTAAGTAACCTCTCTTAAATAGAGTCTCGATTATGTCAGCCCTAGTGGCTTCTGTCCCTATGCCAACCTCCTCCATCCACTTAAGCAGTGTAGTTTTTGTATGGGGTGGGGGCGGCCTGGAATATGCCCTACTTATCCTCACCTTAACTATGCGCACTTTTTCACCTTTATGAAGATGCGGTATACTCGCTTCATTAACAGTTACATAGGGATATACGCGCAGCCATTCACTCTTAATTATCCTCTGACCGCTGAGGGCGAATGTAAGTGACTTAAACTTAAATGTATATGATGTACTCCCAATTAAGGCTGAATCATAGAAGCACGCAAGGTACCTTCTTACGATGAGATCATATAGCTGCTTCTTCCTACCTCTTAATTCATGCGTGGGTAAATAGCCTGTCGGATAAATAGCTGGATGGGCTGGATCGTCCTTAGCACCTAGGGTAGGTTTGAGTACCCTTCTCCTAAGTAACTCGCTAGCGTATGCTCTATAGCTCTGTAATCTCCCTAAGTTTTCAATTATTTTTCTATTATTCAGCGTGGGTGGCAGCTTCTGTGAGTTTGTTCTCGGATAACTAATTAGTGAGTCAAGGTATAGATCTTCAGCTAACCTAAGCGTCTCTGAAGGAGATATTCCCAGAATCCTTGATGCCTCTACCTGAAGATCTGGTAGGTTGAAGGGTGGCGGCGGATTTAACTTTCTAATGGTCTGCTCAACACTGGCGACTTCAATATACCCTACCCCCCTCAACATATTCGCGATCCTCCTTGCCTCCTCATACCTCCTTAAAGGCGGTGATACCTGATTAAGCTTATATATTTCACCGTCGACCTCAATGTAAAGTGTTATGCTGAAAGTTACTGAAGGTATGAATGTTTCTCGCGCTATGTACCGATTCAATGCCTCTAGCAGTGTAGGGCTCTGAACTCTACCAGCACTTAAAGTTAATTTCTTACCTGTCAGCAATCTATAAATATCCATTAGTGCTCTGCTAACGTTTATCCCCCAGATCCAGTCGAGCTCATGCCTACATAACCCAGCCTCAATCATGTCCCAGTCAAGGCTTGGGAGAGGCTTCTTTAAGGCCTCTCTCAGCTCCTCGAGTGTTAAGGACGAGAACTTCACCCTCAATGCCTTATTGACATTACCAAACATTTTTATTATCAGGTACCCTATTACTGAGCCTTCGATATCGAAATCGCAGGCGTTAATGAATAGGGATGCAGATTTAGCTAGCTCTTGAAGCGCCATATAGTACCTTTTGGTATGTTCTGCGTTTTTCTCTGACATCCACCTCGGAACCCATTCATATGAAAAAACTGGGTAATCTCTCTCGTTACTTTTCAGTGAAAAGAGGTGTCCCGCTGCTGGAGCAACAACGTAGTACCTACCACTAAAGTATCCCTCCCAGAATGGAACACCATATATTTTGCCGCCAAATCTTAGGCCTAGTGCTTGTGCAATTTTAGATGCCGCCCTTGTCTTCTCAGCTATTACTAGCACATACCCCCGCTTCAGCGCAGGTGATCCACCCCGTTTAGTTCTTCTCCGCGTGCTCATCTACCGCAGTCACCTTGGGGAAACGAAGGCTTACGTTATACGATAATTGGTGCTGTAATGAGCAATAGTATAGCATATATTAATGAGTAAATTACCTTATTCTTCTTCGGTAGCTTGGATTCCAAATTAGCTGCTCCTGGATGTGCACGTAGCCCTGTAATCAAGAATGCTAGTAAAGCAAATATCCCTAACCATAGCAGGTTAGGCACCACCATTGCTGTAACTAGCGCTATAGCCAGTGTAATAAACCCGGCGAGTTTATGCGTGCGCATACTAGTTAAACCCCTAAATATGTGCCCGCCGTCTAGTTGGCCTAAAGGAAGCAAGTTTATGAAGTGAATTAGGATTATAAAAAGAGCTGCGATCGCTGGCGGATTCAAGATTACTGTACTTGCTTCGCTTCCACCGTATCCGAGTACGTCAGCAACCTTCATAATAAGCACCGCCCCAAGTGTCAATACGTGAAGCTCCTGCATCAGCCCCTTACTTATAGCCTCAGATACAGCACTATAGCTGACAACAGGCGATATCATGTACATAGCAGTAAATATCATGTAGGACAAAATAGTACCTGCTAGTGGACCTGCTAAACCTACTCTAACTAGATCCTTTAGTGACTTAGGCAAATGCTTCATTCCTATTATAGCGCCGAACGTACCCAGCGGCGATACTATTGGTGCCGGTATTAGCATAGGCGGAGTAACAGGCACCATGGATTTCCTAGCTACGTAGTAGTGACTGAGTTCGTGAACCATGATTGGGGCCATCACAGCCAGAGTAAAAAGTATCGTACTCACAAAGATGTTAAGCTTGAGGCTACCTAAGCCTATGCTAAGTACTGCGAGATTAAAGTATTGAGTAGTTAGATAACCAGCATATGCAACAGATGCAATTGTGGCTATAAAAAGTGCCGCTATGATCATTCGGCGTCTGCGTGATTGCGTGCCTTGCGTTCTTCTAGAAACCCTTAAGACGTAGTTACTGTTGTCCCTAAACAATATGATGGCATGGTTGTACCGCCCTACAAGTTCAGTGTATAACCTCTCAAAAGCATCTTCGATAGCCACATCCCCTTTAGGTTCGACGATAAACTCAATGAAGTTCTCGTCCTCATTAACGAGCACAGACTTAAAGTACTTATTAATTACCTCCTGAATATTCAACATTAGTCTCCCTTAGTTGACAGTGTTGTTTAGCCGTGGACAAAATTATTAGGCCTGAGCTGCCGCTAAATCTCTATTCTACCAAATAATTTCTTCTCCAGCTCTAGCAGTTTATTGACAGGTACCAGCTCTTTCTCACCACTAGGCTTTATTCTAACCAGTGTTATAGGCAATACACCTCTTCTTAGCTCTTCCTTAGCTATCTCGGTAGGATCCTTAGGTAGGTTACTAATATCGATAAGCGGCAAAGCACCTAATGACAATTGTAACGCTCGAGCAGCAACTATTCTAGCCTTCTCGTACCTAGTGAGCCTAGGTGGGCCCACCCTAACCGGTAACTTTTTAATAAATGATATTACTTCTGATTCCTTCATAACCCGATCACTATCCCAGTAAGTTTAGTGTCGAGATTATATGTTTTACTTCAATATTAAATTTAAAAATATGTTGGTGGATGTGGTACTTTAGTTTGATAATGAGTTGAAATTTACGTTTTTATTAGTCTTAAAATGTTTAGTCGAACTCGAACTTACTCTCCTCGCCGCCGCCTTTCTCTTTCTTCTCCTTCTTTAATGGTGACGCAGCAATTATGTCGTCTACCTTCAGTATGGCTGCTGCTGCTTCTGTAGCTGCCTTTATTATCTGCTTCTTAACGATTACTGGATCTATTACATTTAGCTTGACCATGTCCTCAACTATCTTTCCGTTCAGTACATCTATGCCCGCATTCACCTTACCCTCACTGTGCAGCTTTCTGAGATCCATTATCGCCTGCAATGGATCGAGTCCTGCCGTTTGGGCTAGAATCGTCGCTACTTCCTCGAGCGCATCAGCAAAAGCCTGTATTGCTAGCTGCTCCTTGCCGCCAACCGATTCTGCGTACTTCCTCAGTCTTAGGGCTAGTTCTATCTCAACTGCACCACCGCCCGGAACGACCTTGGGATCCCTCAGCACATTTCTGAGAGCGTGCAGCGCGTCGTTCATGCTCCTTTCTGCATCATCAACTATCATGTCGCTTGCTCCACGTATTAATATTGTAACTGCCTTCGGGTTCTTGCATCCCTCAATGAATACCATCTTGTCGTTTCCTACCCTCCTTTCCTCCACGAGTTTAGCATAGCCTAGGTCGTTGGGTGTTAGATCTCTAATGCTCGTTACTATTCTGCCACCAGTTGCTCTCTCTAGTTTCTCCATGTCTGATCTTTTTACTCTTCTTACTGCTAGTATTCCTTTCTTTGCTAGGTAGTGCTGAGCAACATCATCAATACCCTTCTGACAAATCACAACATTAGCA
>QMWS01000023.1 GCA_003661745.1 Thermoprotei archaeon
CCTATCTCAGAACTATACAGGAAGTATATTGGCGGCGACCTGAGTATTAAGAAGTGCTATGTATGCAACAACAAGCTGGAGATCCTGATTGCTGAGTTATCAGTTCAAGCCATGGAGAAGCTAAAGGAAGTAGAAGCCTCAACATTTTTAGTGGGGGTTAAGAAAGATTCCCGCATTGAGCAGAGAGAGAAGGAAATAGCTAGCATACTAAGTATAGATTCTTGGGAAAGCATCAGGAGGGAGATAAAGAGAGAAGTAGGGAAAAAAATACAGGCATTACTGGGCTTAAAGCCTGACTTTAAGAATCCCGATGTTGTTGTAATGCTTGATTTGGATAAAGCCGAGGCTGGTATTAACCTAATGCCTCTTTACTTAAAGGGTACATATCTTAAACTAGGTAGATTCATTTCGCAGATGGTGTGGATTGGAAGAGACGGAACTAAGAAGTATAAATTATCGCTTGAGGAGGAATGCAGAAAGCTGCTAGGGCTCGTTGGCGGTACCGATGTAAAGGTTCATGCTTCAGGCAGGGAGGATGCCGACGCCAGAATGCTAGGTGATGGCAGACCGCTAATTATTGAGGTTTGCAATCCTAGGAGAAGAGATGTCAGCATAAGCGAACTCAGCAGAATCTTCGAGGAAAGCCCATGGATCCGTATAATACTTGAGAGAAGAGTAAAGCCTTCTGCTGTAACTACATTAAAGCAATCTAATCCCCACAAAGCATATAGGGTTGTTGCACTTAGCGAAGAAAACGTAAGTGAGGAGGAGCTCTGTAACCTCAGGGAATTCTTTACAAATAGAGCAATAAAGCAACTAACGCCGAAGCGCGTTTTACGTAGGAAGGGCGAGATTTTGAGAGTTAAGAAGGTGTATGAAGTTAATGCAAGATTACTACACTCGAACGTTATAGAGTTTATAGTGTGGTGCGAGGGCGGTTTATACGTTAAGGAGCTAGTGCATGGTGATGACGGGCGTACTACACCGAGTTTTGCCGAATTTCTCCGTAAGAACCTTACGGTGCTATTTCTTGATGTCCTTAAGGTAGGTAGGGTGGAGTTACCTTAAGTTTATAAGGATTACTCTTAAAGAGTTCTTAGGTGCGCAATGTGGTTAAGGCATCAAGAGGATTTAGGCATAGGACAAGGAAGATATTAAGAAAGAACGTGAGAGAGAAAGGAGCAATACCTCCGCTGAGCTTACTATTACATGAGTATAAAGAAGGCGATAAAGTCTACATTAAGCCAAACCCAGCAATTCACGATGGCATGCCACATAGGAGGTACATAGGTAAGGTAGGCACTGTAATAGGCAGGAGAGGACGTGCATACATCATCGAGGTTTACCTGGGAAACAAGCGTAAGGAGCTGATTGTTTTACCTGAACACCTCAGACCTGCACAAACATAAGACTTAAGCATTTCGCTTATAAAGTAATATCGGTGCTAGTTATGAAGATAATTAATTACCGAAACATACCATACGATACAGTAGCTAAGTTAATTAAGGAACTAATAGAGAAGAACGTTGAACTTGATCAGCTGACGATGAGAGTTAACGAATATGTAAATAAGTTCAATAAGTGTAATAATGCTGAAGAGCTCGTAAGCAAGCTTAAGAATCTTGGTCTCTTAGAGATAACGAGTGTTATGATAGCAAACATAGCTCCGAAAACTGTGGACGAACTTAAGGCGCTAATGAATTTTGAACCTGATACCCCGCCTGAGGATAAATTAGAGAAAATTATTGAGTTAATCAAAAGTATGTGTAGTTGAATAAGATATAATTAATTGGTGTTTATTTCATGCCAGACAGACACCGGCGCTCAGACCGCAAAATAGCGAGGGAAGAGTATGCTATAGTACTCGACTTTATGCCTCACGGAAATCCTGTCGATAGACATCACCCCTCGCACAGAACGAAACCAATAGCGCAGGCTATAGGTGATAAATACTTCACACTCTTGGAATTCTATCCGAAGTATGGAATTACCCTTTCACAAGGTGAGAAGGTATACGTAGGGTTTAGATTTAGGGAACTTAGAGATAAGGTAGATTACGTATGGGGCGAACCTTTATCGTATGAGGACCTAACAGCAGTTGCTCGCTCGTACCTTCCTGAGGCTGTTAAGAGGATCGTTATTGAGAAGGAAAAAGTATTTGTTACCTTCTTCAATATAGCATCTTCACTAACAATCAAACTACACTCGCTAGAGCTTCTTCCCGGGATAGGAAAGAAGACTATGTGGGCTATTCTTGAGGAAAGGCAGAAGAAGCCGTTTGAAAGTTTTGATGACATAAAGAAGAGAGCTAAGATTCCGGATCCAGTAGCTATAATTACTGAGCGATTGCTGACTGAAATAAAGGGTGAGGAACGGTACTACTTGTTCATTGACCCTCCTCCTAATGTCTTTAACGCAATAGTTCTTGGATACTTGCACAGAATTTATAGGATGCTCGGATTGGAGGAGAAAACTTGAGATCCTTTAGGCTAGTGCTAGTCGAACCTGAGGGAAAGATAAACTTCGGCTTTATATTGAGGCTAGCCAGGAACTTCAACATAAGCGACATATGCGTAGTTAGGCCAAGGTTCGACTTGACGGATTCTGAGGTCTTAGAGTTTGCTGCAGGTGGTGCTGAGGCTGTTAAATACTGCAGAGTTTGTGAAAACGTAGACGAGTGCCTAGAGGATGTTAGAGTAAGTATATGTACTACATCTAAGGTAGGCTCAGAGAAAGATGTCTTAAGGCAAGGAGTGCCTATTAATGCCTTAAGGTATGTGTTGCCCTCAGAAGGGGTTATCGCTATTGTATTTGGTAGAGAGAGCGTAGGACTAACGAGGGAGGAGTTAAGCAAGTGCGACATAATCTCAACAATACCGCTGAAGAGCGAGTATAATGTCATGAACTTATCTCATGCAGTAGCACTATATCTTTACGAGTTAAGTCGAACAGAGAGTCCGGAGAACCAAAAACTTACCGTTGGGGCAGAATGCAATAAAAATACCTTTAAGGCAATTTTGGGTTTAGTTAGAGAAATTAGTACTGCATCAGATGAGCCGGAGGAAGTTTTCATAGCTTTAAGACATGTACTAGCTAGGGCTTCGTTAACTAAACCTGAATGCAGCATTCTCTACAGGTTCCTCAAGAAACTAGCTTATGAACTAGGACTTAAAGCATGCACATGCCCAAACGCACAGTAACAAGTAACTAATCCTCAAGTGCTTGACTAACTTAATAAAACCCGAATCCTTATATTTCCTGGAACCATAAACCACGGGTGACTGGACATGCCCTTAAGACCTGCTAGATGCTATAAAGAGCTAAAGAAGCCCCCATACACAAGGAAAGAATATATAGACGGTGTGCCACCGCCAAAAATAACTAAGTTTGTTATGGGTAATCCAAACGGTGAGTACGACGTAAAGGTTGAGCTGGTTTCCTTAGAAATGGCGCAATTAAGGCATAATGCTCTTGAAGCGGGGAGAGTTATTGCGCATAAGTACTTAAGCAAAAGCGTAGGCGAGGACAAGTACGTATTTATTGTAAGGCAGTACCCGCACCATGTCCTAAGAGAAAATAAGATGATGGCATTCGCTGGTGCTGACAGGCTTCAGGATGGCATGAGGCAAGCATTTGGCAAACCCATAGGGACCGCAGCAAGAGTCTACTTTGGTAGCGTGATAGCTGAAGTAAGAGTAAAGAAGGAGCACATCGAGCAAGCTAAAGAAGCATTAAGGAGATTAAAGTCTAAATTAGGGGTTAATGCAAGGATAGTTATTAGCGAAATAAATAAGCAATAAAACTCCGTTTCTTTTACTGCTACCACATAGAGCGGGATAATGACTAGATTAAGTGAGTTTTACTACTACGATATTGCGTTAATTACTAAATTAATTAGGAGTAAGAAAGCAGGGAATATACTGCTACAGGTACCTGAGGGCCTTAAGGCACTTGCCTGCAGCTTGCTTGATGAACTTAAGGATAGATTGAAGGACGTAGAGATTCACATAGACTTATCACCTTCGTATGGTTCCTGCTTAATAGACACAGACGTAACTTCTTCTTACGACCTAGTCATTAACTTAGGACATGAGAAATACCCCTACTGGAGCCCCCCTGATAACGTCTATTTTATTGACTTACTCTACAGGAAACCGCTCAGTACTGAGGTAATAAACAACACTATATCGAAAATTACTGAGTTAGGGAAAAATGTTGCTGTATACTCAACAGCACAACATAAGCACGAGGTTCCTAAACTAGCTAAGATTTTGTCATCAAAGGGGATTAACGTAATAAACGACTTATCAAGCCCCGTAATATTCGGGTGCTGGTTCTCTGACCTCGATAATGTGCTAGGTAACATAGATGCTGTACTCGTTATTTCGGGAGGATACTTTCATAGTGTTGGGGTAGGTCTTAGGATACGTAATAGCAAACCCGTCTTTAAGCTAGATCCTTACGAGCAAAAAGCAGAACTAATTAATGATAAGGTATATAGATTCCTCAAAATAAGGTACAGTAAGATAATGAACGCTTTTGACGCTAAAAACTGGCTTATAGTTGCTGGAGCATGTGGGCAGTACAGGCCAAATATAGTGCGTAAGTTAGAGAAATTACTGAAGAAAAATAATGCTAGCTACTACATATCCAGGGTGGCAATTCTAAACGAACATACTTTAAGGAACATAGACACCGAAACTATAGACGCGATTATAGTAACTTCCTGTCCTAGACTACCTATAGAGGACTTAAGTAGGTACCATAAGCCGGTGCTCACTCCCGGAGAAGCTTTAATGATTCTTAGCAATAGGATACATGACTATATATTTCCGTGGTAAGTCGCTATGGAAGCAATTCGAAGTAAGAAGAGCCTTGAGCTAATCCTTGAGGTAGTTCCTCAATTCCCCATTCCCTGCGAGAATTTAGAGCAATACACAACGCCATCTGACATAGCTGCTGACATGCTCTGGTACGCACATATGCACGGAGACATACTCAATAAGTTGGTTATAGACTTAGGCTGCGGTACCGGAAAACTACTGCTTGGAGCGCTCTTGCTTGGAGCCAGGTATGGCGTGTGCGTTGATATAGATTCTGACGCACTCCAACTAGCTAAAGAAGTAATTAGCAAACACGTATCTACACCTTTTGATGTAGTTAGTGCTGATCTAAGGCAGGCTGACCCCCCACTAAGTACATGGTCCGCTCTCGGCAGTAATCACCACATGAATAAGTCAGTAGGCTGCACCGTGATAATGAATCCCCCATTTGGTGTTAAGTCTAGGGGGGCTGACTTCAACTTTATTCGAGTTGCCATGAAGTTATGTAACACTATTTATTCACTTCATAAGGCAGTTCCTAAGAGCATAGAAATGCTCAGCGAAATCTGTGAGAAAATGAACTACCAGTTACTCATCATAAGTAGGTACAGGTTTCCTATTAAGTGGTTTTTACCTAAGCACAGAGAGAAAAAACATATAGTTGATGTCGTACTAGTTAAACTTAAAAAGATTTTATAGCAAGGTACGTAATCATCATGGGAGAGGTAATGGGTAGGATCGAAGAAATTAATGGTAGGGCTGTTGTGCCCGGTGACACCATATGTGTAATAGAGGAGTTCCTGCCTGGACCTTGGACTTACGTTGATGGCGGCGCTATTAAGGCTGCAATAACTGGTAATGTGTACGTAGATATAACGACAAGAACCGTAGGTGTTAGGCCAACCGTAAAGTTGTTTGAGGTCCCTATGAGGGGAGGTTACGTCTACGGCTATGTAGTTATGGTTAAGGATGAGTTCGCTATAATTAAAATAGTTAGCAACACACATGGCACAAAGTACGCAAGCACTTTTACGGGTCTTCTTCATGTATCACAATCGTCAGATAAATTCATAAAGAACTTATACGATGTTGTGAGAGTAGGTGATATCGTAAAAGCTAAGGTCCTTAATGATGCACCGCCATTTAACCTTACCTTAAAAGAGCCAAGACTAGGCGTTATATTAGCCTTCTGCGGTATTTGCGGAAGCAGGCTGACAAGGTTGAGCACAGATACCTTAAAGTGCCCATCATGTAGCAACATAGAGAAGCGGAAAGTAAGTATAGATTATGGGAACCTAAAAGGTTTATAGATATGACACTGAGGCTTTCATTAAGCTGCAGAAACGTAAATGACTGTATAGACCTGACCAATTTCATCCTAAATTACAGAGGCGTTAATGCATCATTGATAAAGTATGAGATAAAGAGAGGATGCTTAGAAATTACTATCTTTGGCACGAATGTAGAAAAAGCAAATGTTAAGTCAGCCGTACTTAAAGCTTACAGGGAATGGAAGTCCATTACATCATGGAAAAGAGGAAGTAAGGTAATCGAGGTACGATACCTTATGAAGATGGTTGGGAAACCTTTCATAACTGATGCACTTATTGAGGTACTTAACTTCACAGGAATTAAGGCAGAAATAAAGAATGGATGTATTCTAAGCGAAGGTAGCTGGGATGCCGTGTTTTCGTTTGCTGCTAGGTTAGCACAAGCATTAGAAGAACTAACCCGTAAGTATCCTAAAGCGTCGCACTCAGCAAAAGCATTAATAACGTCATATGCTGTACTGGCAGACACGAGTATAGATCAGGCAATAGATTACCTGAGGGAAGTTAATGCGATAGAAATCAGCGGACACAGAGTACTAGTCAAACAGGAATGGAGGCACTTATTAAGGGAACTATTACAACGAAAAATAGGTGTCGGGAGTGAGAATAGAAGTCAAGAAAATAACGGATAAAGAGCTGGTTATTAAGCTAATTAATGAGGATCACACACTGGGTAATTTAATAGCTAAGATGGCCTTAAAGCATCCACACGTTAAAATGGCTGCGTATGTCATTGAGCATCCACTTGAGGGCAGCCCAACAGTTAGGATAATCACAGACGGCGAAGTAAAAGCTCTCGATGTTCTCAAGGACGTAATTAAGGAGTCAAAAACCATATCTAGCAAAATACTTGAACTGCTAAGCAATATCTTTTCAGGTAAAGAAGTGTGATTATTAAGAACGAAACAAGAGTGCTATTCATTTACTCTGTAAAGACAGGTAAAATTGACCTAAGACTTTATGCCGTAATACGAGGAGATAAAGGTTTAGAGCACTTAGGCGTTATCAGTGGCGGAATAGATGAGGTAATCGAAAATGCAAGGAAGCGAGGTATTTTGGATGAAGTTAGGTTTATTGTGGATCTAGATGGCGCTACCCTTGCAGGAACACATACCAGCAGCATACGACAGAAATGGGTAAGTGATATCTTGAAAATACTCAGTACATTAGAAAGAGAGATAGTTAGGTTAATAGGGACGTAACGTTACTAACCCAAAGGGTAGGTGAGAGCAATGCAGTTTTGTCCGAAGTGTGGCTCAATAATGATGCCTAAACGTGAAGGCGATAAAACAATACTAGTATGTCCAAAATGTGGCTTGAAACTGAGGCCTCAGGGAAACGTGAGAATAAGTAAAAAGGTTGAACATAAGGAAACTGAGAGGATGTACGTACTTGACACAGAAGAAATATTCAGAGGTGTCCCAAGAGCCAGAGGGATTAAGTGCCCTAAGTGCGGACACGATGAAGCATTCTATACGATAATACAAACCAGGAGAGCGGATGAGCCACCGACCAGAATATATAAGTGCACTAAATGCGGTCATGTATGGCGTGAGTATGAGTAACTCGGTACTTTTGGGCGAGCTACTCAGGAGATTATAAGGAGATCAAGAACACATACAGTACTTTTATATCTTTAAATAACAGAATCCTTTAATGGTGGTTGGGTTTGAAAATAACATTTAGCGATGCAAGGCTGTGGAGGTACATAATGAGTGCTGTCGGAAAATTTATAGAAATCGGTAGTTTACACGTAAGTGAATCAGGCTTATCTTTTAAGGCCATGGACCCCTCCAGAACCTCCTTGACCGAGTTCATAATTCCTCGTGAAGCATTTGATGAGTTTGATGCCGAGGGCGAACATAAGCTCATATTGAATATAGAGGATGTGAGTAAGATCCTAAGAACGGCTGAGAAGGATGATAAAATAAGTATTGAATGGACTGAATCATCAATAACCTTTATATTTGAAAGAAGAGGCGTTCCAAGGTCCTTCACTTTACCTTTACAGACAGCCGTTGAAGCAGAGGAGATACCTGAGCTAAGCCTAGACTTAAAGAATGCGTACAAGATAAGCGGTACAGTACTTTACGAATCAATAAAGGGTATAGAGGACGTTGGCGATGTACTAAGAATAGAGGGCGATGAACAGCGCTTAAGCTTGAAGTCCATTAGCGACATGGGCGAAGCTGAGGTAATATTAGATGTAGAACGAGGGACTCTAGAGGAAGCAGAGGTCAATAACCCAGGCTTCTCCGTAGCATAC
>QMWS01000024.1 GCA_003661745.1 Thermoprotei archaeon
GCCCAGCACCTTCTCTAATCTTCTTGCTAAGTCGATTGAGGGCACTAACCTCCCTGACTCTATCCTCTTAATTACGTTCTCACTTTCCTTCACAGCCTCAGCTAGCGTCCTCTGAGACCATCCCAGCCTCTCACGCGCTGTGCGCACCTTCTCAGCAAAGTCGGGTACGACCTCGTAGTTATCTAAGTCAGCATCTCTGGGTTGCTTAAGTCCGGATCTCCTAGCTGCGGGTGCTATACCTTGGGGTGTTAGCCTCCTCTTCAATGATGGAGCATACTCTCTGATTTCAGCATCAATGCTCCTTTTACCTACCTTAGCATAGCAGGCAGGGCATAGTACTAGCTTAGCACCCTCTATGAGGACTATCTTACTTAACCTCCTCTCTATAGGCCTGCCACACATCTCGCAGTACACTATGTTGGAGGGCATGGATATACCTTAAATAATATGGGACTCAGCATATTTAGGTTTTCTAGTGGATTACTAAAATAGTGGTGGAGTGATTTGGCCGAAATAGATCTAAATAATGAGCGAAGAAAAGGTGTCACCGACTATATTAGGTACCTAGAGATGAGGATACAGGAGCTGGAAGCTGAGATAACTTACCTGAGGAGAGAGGTAAACTACTACAAACAGGAAATTGAGAAGCTACTATCTACACCGCTAATTGAGGGTGTAGTGCTAGAGATTCTAGAGGATGGCAGAGCTATAGTAAAGAGCTCTACGGGACCTAATTTAATAGTTAACATAGCAGGTAACGTAGACATTGAGAAGTTACGGCCCGGAACACATGTTGCCTTAAACCAGAGGGGCTCAACCATCGTTGAGGTCCTCCCTATAAGGGAGGATCCGTACGTTAAGGCCATGGAAGTTATTGAAAGGCCTAATGTAAGGTACAGTGATGTTGGTGGGCTGGAGGATCAGATAAGGGAGATTAGGGAGGTTGTCGAGCTTCCGCTTAAGCATCCCGAGATATTCAAGGAGCTAGGTATAGAGCCGCCGAAGGGTGTGCTCCTCTACGGGCCACCTGGCTGTGGTAAGACGCTGCTCGCTAAGGCGGTAGCTGGGGAGTCGCAGGCAACATTCATAAGTCTCGTGGCCTCAGAACTGGCTCAGAAGTTTGTTGGCGAAGGTGCTAGGATAGTGAGGGAACTTTTCGAATTTGCAAGAAAGAAAGCGCCGTCAATTGTTCTGATAGATGAAATAGATGCGATTGCAGCTAGGAGACTTGATATCGGAACAAGTGGCGAGAGGGAAATTCACAGAACACTAACTCAGTTACTTGCGGAATTAGACGGTTTTGACCCCCTAGATAATGTTAAGGTTATAGCGACTACTAATAGGCTAGATATTCTCGATCCAGCACTTCTGAGGCCGGGGCGCTTTGATAGAGTTATAGAGGTTCCCCTACCTAACTTAAGGGGTAGGTATGAGATATTCAAGATACACACAAGGAAAATGAAGTTGGCGAGGGATGTAGACTTAATGGAGCTAGCTAGACTCACTGAGGGAGCTACGGGTGCTGACATTAAGGCAATATGTACGGAGGCGGGATATAACGCCATTAGGTCGAGCAGAAGATATGTCGTTATGGAGGACTTCACTAAGGCGATTAGGAAGATACTAGGCAATAGATACAGGCCTTACGTGTTCGGTAGTTCAAGAGAGAAGGGTGTAGATCGACAGGTGGTCTAAGTGTGAGTATAGTGAGGGAAGCAACCCTTGAAGAGTTAAGGTATCTCAGAGCAATAATTAATCATCAATTAGGTGTTAACGTAGGTGACGTGTTATTTAAGGAGGGGATAAAGCTCAAGATATCTAAAAATACTGGAAAGATTAGGGAGATACTTGATAGGGATGGTCGCAGGCTAGCTTCCGTGAGGGCATCTTCGTACACATTTAACCTCACGCTACTCGCAGCAAGGATGATTCATGAGGTAGTTAAGCCGCCTAAGCTAAGGGTAGTAGTTGTTAATGAGATTGTGCGTGACATAGTCAAGAGCAGTACGTTATTTGCTCGTCACGTTCTCAGCATCGATGAGAATCTTAGAGCGGGGGATGAGGTCTTAGTTGTTGACGAAAGAGATAACCTTCTTTGCGTTGGGAGATTAGTTCTTTCTCCCCTAGAGGTACTTCACTTTATAAGAGGTCCTGCTGTAAAACTTAGAGAGTGTAGTGGTGAGTAATGTGGTAAGGGTCAGAGTATACATATACGATGAATTTGAAGAAGACCTTAGGAAATCTAAAGGGTGGACATTAATTACGGGTTTTCCAGGTTTTGGCTACGTAGGTACGATTGCGACACGCTACTTAGTAAGCAAGTTAAATGCTATAAAAATCGGCGATGTCCTCACAAAGTACATGCCTGACTTTGCAGCACTTGAAGATTACGGCTTAATGACGCCTTACGAGGTATTCATGGTTAAAGAGAAGAAGCTGTTAATACTAGTTAATAATGCCCTACCACAGCCTCCTGAGAGGCTAGCGTACGCTTTAGATTTTGTTGAGTGGTTTAAGGAGATAGGCGGCAGTAGGGCTATACTCGCCGGAGGCTTAAACATTAAGTATAAGGTAGGTAAGGAAGAGTTTAGGTGGATAGCCACTGAAGGTTGCGAGTGGCGATTTAGTGAGCCCCAAATTGATAAGGGACTGTATATTGTCGGACCGTTAGCACTATTTCTTATAGCATTAAGGCTTAGGAAGGTACCGACTCTTGTAATACTACCCTACACTGAGCCAAGCAAGTATAATCCGAGAGCAGCAGCTGTGTTCATTAAGAAGGTTAATGAATTACTTGATCTTAGCGTGGATGTTGCTGACTTACTGCAGTACTCGAAGCTTGTTGAGGAAGCTGAGGCAGCCCTTAAGGAGGCGATGAAAGCTGCTAGGGAGGAGAGGGGCCCGAAGCCCTACATGTAGCTTACTCTCGGCACCCTAGCTAATCGTCTTCACAGATTTCAATAAATTCTATTGCCTGCCTCACTGGCACATCAACTATTTTTTCCTTAAGCAGTTCCCTTCGTCCCCACTGAACCTTACTACAGGTAAAGAAGAGTACCTTCTTAATTCTCCTATTGGAGCTTAATGCAGTACTTAATACGGTATTGATGTTGTGGATCATCTTGTTAACGAGTTCGTCTGATACTGTCAGGGTTGCTTCAAACTGTGAGTAAGGGTATGTTTGGTCGATTTCTATGGGGACTATGTCAAAGAAGGGTAGATACGCCATGAAGTAGACGTTGTTAATGTCTATGTCAGTGTTCTTAATTATGTAATCGCGGGCTTTTGAAAATGTTGTTGAGTACCTAAATGGTTTCTCTAGCGGTGTGCAAGGAACTAAAGCAACTACCTCCTGCTTTATGTCTCTGACCTTGTCTAGCAGGGTTCTCCTATGCCTATAGAGTTCGGGCCTATAGTACGATGATATATCGTACAGAAACAGTCCATGAACATCACCCTTAACTCTAGGATCTAACTTCTCGATCCAATCTATATACTTTAGTAAAGCATTGAGTGCCTCCCTTATAGAGGGGTGTGTCCTAGCTCGCTCTTCAATAAGCTCCCACAACCTTCCTTCACGTATAGCTACCTTAACACGCTTTATTTCTCTATTAATTACGTGTAGGTTATGAATGGCTAAGAGTGTCGCCCTTTCGCTTTTGTTCATTTCCATTAATTCTCTCGGCGTATACCTGCTGCAGACTTCGCATTCGCAGGGAAAGTAATCTAAGTCCTCTAACCTGTATGTCCCATGCTCGGTCATGTACCTATTCTCCCTAGCATAAAGTATGTATGAGGCAGAGTCGAAGGAATCGATCCCCAGTGCGACAAATAGCGGAATCATTATTGGGTGGCCGCCACCGAATAAGTGGACTGGCTTATCTGGAGGTAGAATCATTTTAGCTGCAGCAACCATGTCAACTACCTTCCAGAACTCGTACTTCTCAAGCACGGTTACAGGGCTGCCTATAGCATACATCGAGTAGTAGGGGATCTTAGTAGCTTCTAGCGCCGACTTCTTAACTAAGTCAATATGCACCCCTCCCTGAATGGGCAGAACCCATACAGTGTCAGTATTCTTTATTAAGTGTAGTACTTGACGTGCACGCTTTAATGTTTCATTAACACTCCATTGCGCCTCCTCATAGGGGGCGTCATCTCTTGTCGGTATATCTGCAATAACGGCTATATCGGATTTTATCCTTACTTGAAATTCAACTATCTCAATAGGGTCTATTATAATTCTTTCCTTCCCATACATTAGTAGCTGATATGCGCCTGAGTCAGTCATTACTACGCCGTCAAAGCCCGTAATTTTATGGACGTCAAGTCCTTCGGTATTATTGCCGTACTTCTGCTTTATGATATACGCGTTAGTTATTATTTGACTAAAGCCTATCTCCCTGATCTTGCTGACATGTACCTCTGTCTTCTGCTTAAATGGGTTAATTACAGGGAAGAAAGCAGGTGTTTCAATTATGCCTGATCTTGTGCTTAATTTGCCTATTCTTCCGGCTAAGTCCTTATCCTTTATCTCAAAACTCAATATGCTTCAACCTGACTTCTTCTTTTTCTCCTCCATGTACTCCTGCCATACGCTGTACAACTTACTTGCCAAACCACCAGCTCCCTCAACACCGTTCTCTGTTATCTTATACCTATCGTACACTATCACCATCTTTGCTTCCTTGAATACCTTAATAGTGCCAGGTGGGAGATTGAGTTTTTGCTGAACTAGCGCAGCGAACTCCTCAGGGTCAAATAATGGTTTCTCTACAGATATTATCTCAGAAACTCTTAACCCGCTAATGAATACCTTATGATATATGTTGCCATCTGAGGATTTAGCGTCCTCGAGTATTAAGTGAAGAGTTAATCGATCACCTACATCTATGCCGCGGAGCCTTCCCTCATAATAGGTGCCGTCAACGAGCTTTACTATGACTTTAGAGTCAAGCATTCCTACAAGTTCTGTTATTAAGTTCTTTACTGCGTTCTGGATGCTCATACCGCTTTACCTAGTGGTTATAGGGCGTGATTTAATATAAGTTTTAATAAGTCCTTAACTGCCCATGAACCTTTCTAGGCTTCTTTACTCATCTTAAAGTACACCTTATCTAGGTAGTCGAAGGAATCTATTACGTCATCTCTCGTGGTCTCGATGACTAGCAGGTACCCCCAGAGGGATATGAGTAGCTTATCTGGCTTCTCCTTACTCAGCGTCTTCTTTTTGGAGAGAACATAACCCCAGATAACTAGGTCCTTACCCTCCTCAAACTGTGGTTTCTCACGTGAAATCACTATATTTACCTTATCTCCTTCATCGAATATTAGTAGGTCCTTAACTAGGTCAAGCTTGATAGTTGCGTCTCCGCAATCTATGGTTAGTATGTAAACTTTTGGTATGATGGATCTCTCGATCTTCTTTATCGTTCCCTCGGCCTCTATTAATCCATCCTGCACTTTCACTTTTATGCCCTACTACAGCTTCTAAACACACTTTAAAAGGCTAGTTGTCACTGGGGTACATATGTTTAGACGCAGGAAGGAGTCGAATAATGAGTTTTGTTTTGAAATTAAAGCTAGCAATGAGACCAGTGTGAGTATTGATGCAATAAAGCTTGTACGGAGCGTAATTAATGTCTATCCCAAAGCATTACTTAAAATAGAGACAGTACTCACGTCACGTGCTCACAGATCCTTAATTAGGGTCGTACTGCCGCCCGACGCTGAAGTTGGGCGCGACTTCATTCGAGTACTTGAAACTATTCTGCAGTCTTTGCTTCCCCCCGATGTGAGTTGCGTTCACGTGAAGTGTGATGAGGGGCTCCCTTTTTAGCTAGTAGATTTCGGATTAATAAGGGTGTGATGCGAAACATTACGATTATTCCTAGCAAGTACAGGAACGTTACTGGAGGAGTTTTGATAGGTGAGAATATTGGCGGCATTCCGAAGTATGTTTACATTCCAGCTACCGACTTCCTCAGGCACTGCATAATAGTAGGTACTACTGGATCAGGGAAAACCACTACAGCATCAACAATTGTGGCACAGCTTAGCAGCTATGGTGCGGTCTTAATTATGGACTGGTATGGAGAGTATGGTAACTTACTTAGCGGAGCTCAAGTAGTAAAGCCTGGCAGATCCGCCCCTATACCAATACCTAGTGATGAAGATGATATGGTATCCATCTTCGAGGAAGTGCTAGAATTGAGTTCTGCCCAAGCATATATCCTGCAGCGCGTAATTGATGCATATAAGCCGAGAACGCTCTCTGAGCTGATTGAGTACATAGAAATTTACCCTACTGAGGCAAAATGGGTTATTGAGTCAAAGCACGCTTTACTCAGGAGGGTATCTATGCTTTTGAGTAAAGAAAAAATGTTTAGTATAGGTGACTATAGACTATTTAAATTACTGAAAACTCACCAGCCTTTAGTGGTTGACCTCTCAGGTATTAGAAACATTATTTTAAAGCGGCTAGCTGTTGTTGCACTGCTTAAGGCCATAGAATTGGTTAAAAGTGCTGGAGGAATCAGTGATAGGGTCTTCATAGTTCTCGAGGAATCGCATAATGTAGTAGCAATGGGTAAGTCCCTTATATCAAGAATGCTCTCAGAGGTAAGGAAGTTAGGGATAGGAATTATATTGATCACTCAATCGCCTTCAATACTAGGCCACTCGGTCATTATGAATTGTAACATAAGAATAGTGCATGCCCTTAAGTCAAGGGATGACATAGAGTTAATGTCTAGGTCTATAGGCTTATCTAAGGAACTAACTGAAGTTATACCAAGGCTAGGGACAGGAATGGCGCTGGTTGACTCACCCTCAAGTACATCACCTGAGCTAGTTAGGGTTAAAGTACATGAGGCAGCGCCTTTAACCTCGGTAATTACTCCGAAGTCAGGAAACTAAGTAGTTCACTTACTAGTGAATCATCCAGCAGCCAATTAATATAAACCTTACACTCTTCTTTATTATGAAGTATATTGAGTATTTCTCTCACCGCATCATCTACGGACTTATTTGTAACATTTATTTCACAAACTTTACTTGCTGGATGTTCAGAAAGCGCATTAGCTGTACAAACACCTAGCAGCTCCGATTCTACATTTTCCTTAATCTTTGATAGTGGCCATGACCTTTCCTTTAATCGCTTAAGTAATTCCCTGGGATCTAACCTCAGAATAAAAATTTTAATTATTAAGTCGTCGTCTATTATCTCTCCATAGTGGCTATCGACAACTATGGGTTGATGGGTTCGCTCTGCTAGGTCTCTAATATGCTCCTTTAATCTCTCTTCATCTATGACGTAGGTTCTGCGCTCTTCATCGTATTCGCTATAAAGTTTTTTCTCGATAACCACATTACTTAAGTTTAAGTAAATTGCATTAAGTCTATGCGCAAGCTCCCTAGCTATAGCAGTTTTACCGACGCCTGGGGTTCCACTTATAGCTATTATGCTACCCTGTAATTCCACAGAAACACCTAGGTGTTAGTGATTTACATATCTAAAAGAATGTTTCTTTAGGTGATTTTATGGTGTGTTAACACCTTAGCTTTCTAGTCCGATTTTCATGATTAATTGCTTAAGGTTGTACAAAAATTAGGTATTAAGGCAGTATTAAGTTATTTACTTTTCTTCCTCTTCTTTCTTTTCTTCCTTCTTCTTTTCCTCCTCCTTAGCTCTTGAAGCAGCAATGATGTCGTCAATCCTTAATATTAGTGTTGCGGCTTCGGTGCCAGCCTTTAGCGCATTTACCTTAACTGCAAGTGGCTCTATGACACCTAATTTCTCCATATCTTCTACCTTGCCTGTAAATACGTTTACACCATACTTGTAGCCGTCTGGTCCAGTGTGGGCCTTCCTTAGCTCCGATAGTACTTCTATCGGGTCGTGACCAGCATTCTCTACTAGAGCAGCAACTATGCCCTCTAACGCCTTTGCGAATGCCTCTATAGCTAGCTGCTCCTTACCTCCAACATGTGTCGCATATTCCCTTATGTGCTTAGCTATTTCTATTTCGAAAGCTCCTCCGCCGTATACTATCTTAGGCATCTTAACTATGTCGGCGACGACACAGAGTGCATCCCTGAATGATCTCTCGGCCTCATCAACGATCCTCTCTAGTCCTCCTCTAATCACTATGCTGACTGCCTTTGGATCCTTGGTGCCCTCAATGAATACCATTTTGTCTTCTCCTACTTTTCTCTCTTCTACAAGCTCAGCGTAGCCTAGGTCGTTGGGTGTTAGGTCGTCTATATTTGTTACAATCCTGCCCTTTGTTGCTCTCTCTAGTTTCTCCATGTCTGATCTTTTTACTCTTCTTACTGCTAGTATTCCTTTCTTTGCTAGGTAGTGCTGAGCAACATCATCAATACCCTTCTGACAAATCACAACATTAGCA
>QMWS01000025.1 GCA_003661745.1 Thermoprotei archaeon
CTTCTTTATTCTCCTCGGTATGTAGCTGACCTCCATGCCTCTAAGGCCGAAGGTTCCATCAATCATCTCAATTACTTCATCTCTCTCAATTAAGCTTACCAGTACCTTCCTTAGCCTATCCTCGCCTGCTAGACCGCTCAGCTCCTTCCTTAACTCACCCCATGTCACTGGCCTTCCTTTCCTCTTAATTATCTTAATGACTAACCTTTCTAGCTCGCTGTCATCCGGCGCCCGCATTACGACCACATCCTCATCCTCATAAACAACCTTTAGGTCCTCTGTTGCCATGCTTCTCACCTCCTAAATATAATATATACACATCATTATTTAAACCTAGTAGTACGTTAGATAACACTTGCTAAACCCCATAGATCCCCGTACTTTTAAGATGTTACCGGATCCGAGAGCTAGGTAGGGTGCTGTGATGTTCAAGTTAATGACGCTGATAGCAACAATACCTAATTCCTTGAGTAACGTAACATATGATGAAATAATCAGGAAGATATGGTTAATCACTTCATACCTAAAGGATGAGGTAGGTTTAAAGGTAAATCTGGTTGTTGCTCAAGGAGGTAAAGAGCCTCAGCTCATAGTTATGGATGAGGTCATAGACCTAAACGACAATATAGACTTCATCATAGAGAAGATAACATCTAAGTTGACTTACGACGTCGGGGACCAAGACTTCATAAACAAAGTTGCTGTTGCTCTAAAAAGTAAGTTCGGCTAACATAAAGTTTTAATTGGTTTACGATAACATTTTTAATGCAACTTTTTAACATATTTGTTGGAAAGGGGTGAAGAAATGCTTGCCGATGTAAGGATATTTGCTATTGAGTTATTAAGATCGTTCAAGAAGGTATTTAAGTATAAGGAGCTAGAGGCGATCACAGGGCTACCAGCACCTGCTTTATGGAGATACATTAACATGAAGATAATGCCTAGTGAGGAGAGAGCACAAGAGCTGATTAATAAATTAACAAGTCCTTCAGTTATAAATAAGATATTTGAGAACAACATAATATCAGTCGATGGCAATATCTTCAACTTAACTAGGATAATTTACAACGTCAGTCTATTGAAGATATTTGCATTCTTAGCATTTAAGGAGTTCCAGAGGTACAACATAACTGCTGTCGCAACAGTTGAAGTTGATGGAATACCTGTTGCAGTAAATGTAGCTGATGTTTTAGATGCTAAGTTAGTTATAGCTAGGAAAAACCCTGATATAGGTATTAAGAGCTACTACGAGACGAGCTTCATTGCCACAGACCCGCCAGCCGTAGTAAACTTGTTTATGCCAACAAATGCTCTAAACATTAACGATCGCGTGCTAATAGTAGACGATCTACTGAGGACAGGAAAGACGAGCTCAGCATTAATGAGACTAGTTAAGATGTCAGGTGCCACACCTATCGGTGTATTCTCAATAATCGCTGTCGGCGATAAATGGAAAGCTGCGCTAAAGGATGAGGTCGAGAAGATATACATAGTGAAGCAGCTACCTGGCTAGCACGCAAGCTTCCCCTACAGCAGTTACCTCAATGCCACGTAACCGTAACTTTTAGCTATAAAATAGCTGCACTTACACCGAAACAGCGGGTTCATTGAATGACATTGATTAAGATAGGCTACATAACGGACTTAAACCAAAAGGAGGAGCTGGGGCATGCCCTCTTAGTCAACTTAATTAATGCATATAGAGTAGATGCCATCCTAATCGGGGGTGACTGCAATCTAGACCCACAGAACCTGCCACTTAAGGATAAAGTTAAATACTATATCCTGAGTGGCGATAAGGATGATATCTACATAACTAAAACATCGAGAAAGCTAGGCAACTTACTTGACGGCAGCATCGTTTACTTGGGTAATATAGCGATTGCAGGAATAAGTGGTCTGGACTGCTATCAGAGCATTATAAAGCTCTCTAAGGCCCTCAGTCAGAGCGGAAATAAGGTAAGGATTAATATTCTAGTAACACACCACCCACCTAAAGGCTGCCTCGACCGCATAGAAGCACTTAACATAAGGGCTGGTCTAAGTTCGGTGAGAGATCTAATAGATAAGCTAAGGCCTAATGCTGTCCTAACGGGGCACTTAGGTAATCGAGGCATATGCTACATAGATGATATCCCAGTAATTAATCCGGGTCCTGCAGAAGACGGTTTCTGTACTGTGCTCGAGTTTAGGAGTGATGGGGCACTCCGGAGCGCCTTATTACTTAAGCTGCAGTTTAAATAAGTAAGAAATATAAGTAAGAAATATATTGAGTTAACACGGCACGATTAGAGCTCCTTAGCCATAAGGTACGCGTCCTCACCATCCGCGTAGTAGTACCTAATTATCTTCACTTTCTTGAAGCCTAACTTCTCATAAAGCTTAATAGCGGGGGTATTACTCACCCTAACCTCAAGGTATGCCTCGTCAGCATTATAGAGTTCCTTCATTCTCTTAAGCACCTCAACCATTAATGCGTATCCTATACCGCGCCTTCTGTAGTCGGGGTGAACAGCAATACTAACTATGTGACCAAGCCGCCTCAAGTCTCTCTTCAGAAACCCGAAACCCCTCTCGATCCTGGTCATGACGTAGCCAACAATTTTCGAGTTGACTTCAGCTACAAGAAATATCCTGCCCCATAGGTACAGGTGATCCTTCCAGAACTGAAGCGGATAATGCTCCTTCAGTGAAATCATGTTTATCTTTACTACCTGGTCAAGATCCTCCTCCCTTATCTCCCTGATAATGAACTCGCTCACACTATATACCCGCAAGGTTATTTATTTTGAGTTTAAATTTAATCTATTAGCGGATTCAAGTAGGTGTAATGTTTGAAGAGGCTTAAGCATCACCCAAGTAGTGAAATAGTAGGTACTCACTCCTCCGCGCTTAAAGGCACTAGTATAGTTGTAGGTGTTACGTCATCAGCAGCTGCCTACAGGACTATTGATGTTGTGAGGGAGTTGATGAGGAGAGGCGCTGATGTCCACGTAGTGATGAGCAGGAATGCTACTAAGCTAATATCACCAACGCTATTCGAGTGGGCTACAGGCAATGAAGTATACGTAGAGTTCGGTGGAGAGACAGGACACATAGCACTCTCTAAAATGTGCAACTCCATGGTCATAGCTCCAGCAACACTCAATACTATCGCTAAAATAGCTAGCGGTGTAGCTGATACTTCTGTAACACTAACAGCAATAACGATGGTGGGTATGGGTAAGCCGGTAATTATTGTTCCTGCGATGCATAAGTGCTTATGGGACTCGCCGCAGGCAAAGGAGGTATTAGGTAAAATTAGGCAGTGGGATATGATTGTCGTGCCGCCAGCAATTGAGGAGAATAAGGCTAAGTTCCCTCCGGTTGAGGATATAGTAGCTGCTGCTGAAGCAGCCACCCTACGAGGAAGAGATCTACGAGGCCTCAAAATTTTAGTTACTGCTGGCCCTACTAGGGAATACCTTGACCCAGTTAGGTTCCTAACGAACGCTAGCAGCGGTAGGATGGGTATAGCCATTGCTAGGGAGGCATACTTCAGGGGAGCTGAGGTAACTCTAGTACACGGACCCGTGTCGATTAGCGTACCGCGCTACGTTAGAGCAGTAGAAGTTACAACCACTAAGGAAATGCTTGAAGCAGTAGTAAGTGAGGTTACGTCAGAAGATTACGACGCCGTGATACTAGCAGCAGCACCTGTCGACTACTCATTCAGTAGGTACTCTAAAGAGAAGATCAAGTCCAGCAGTAAGGAGCTAGAGCTAACTTTAGTCCCGACACCAAAGATATCCGTTGAATTACGGAAAGTATTTAACGGTCTTCTAGTAGGGTTCGCAGCTGAGACAACATTTGGCAGCAACAACAAGTTGATTGCTCTAGCTCAGGAAAAATTAAGGAAAAGGGGATTCAATATAATAGTAGCAAACGACGTGAGCAGGCCTGATGTGGGGTTCTCCTCGGACTTTAACGAAGTCTACATTATTGATGATAGAGGTCTAGCGGAACATATACCCAAGTCACCTAAGTCCGTAATTGCCAGAAGACTGCTAGATATAGTGAGAGATAGGGTAATGGGTCGATGATAGTTAGGATCCCACTACACGTAAGCGGCTTCTGGGTCCCTATCATAAAAAAGGACTACATACTGTCGGGCTCCCTCGGCGCCGGCATTACGTTAAGTCCCTACTGCGTGGTTAGGGAAACCAGCAAGAAAGTAAATGAAATTGATAGCGTACTAGCTAAGGGGGCGAACATAGTTAATGCCGTAGCTAATTACCTAGGATCGAAGCCCGATATCGACATAGAGTTGCTGACGAATGTAGAGTTAGGTGAGGGCTTCGGCTTAAGTGCCGCCCTTGCCCTAGGGTATGCCATATACTTACTAAGAAAGAAGCGGAGTGCCGTATCCCTTATTGAGGCAAGCAAGGCAGCGCACTTCGCCGAAGTATACAATATGACCGGGCTGGGTGACGTAATAGCTGAGGCACTGGGAAGAGGTCTCACGGTCAGGATACGCCCCGGCCCACCCGGCATAGGTGAGGTAGACTGTGTGCTCGTTAATGAGAGAGTAAAAGTAACTACGGTGCACTTAGGCGGAAAGATATTCACACCTCAAATGCTAAGGCAGTACTACAGCAAGATAGTTGAGGCAGGACGGGCGGCATATAGCGAGTTCCTCAGGGATTACAGCATTTACTCGTTCCTTAATAAAGCGTATGAATTCAGTAGAGCAGTAGGATTTCTTGACCCTAAGCTTGACGAAGAGCTGAGGAACCGCCTCAAGAACTACATAAGCAGTGGATCTGTTTTAGGGTACTTCGTCAAGAAATCGCTGCTTGTTATTGTTCACAGTCCTAGCTGTTCTGACGAACTTAAGGATATTCTTAGAAACTACGGCATTGTCAGGATCTTTGATCTGGCCCCTAATGGTCTAACTATTGAATATTAGTAATCCTATACTTAACCTAAAGTAGTCGCAGTTGTTATTAATTTTTAACTTTTAACTCAGTGTCTAGATAACGGTAACAGACGATGGTGGACAATGTAGAGATCCCGCCTACACACCCGAGATATAAATCACTAATTATCAGGGAAAAACTTGTTGAGGGCTTTAAGGCTGGCTACGTGGTGCCTCAAGGCCTTATAGCCCATGGAAGGGGGGAGTGCTTTGACTACTTAATTGGAGAGGAGACCGCACCATTCGCTAAGAAGGCTATAGATGCTGCTATTGCCGCGCTTCTCCTAGCTAAGCACCCAGTAATTTCCGTTAACGGCAACGTCGCCGCCTTAACGCCAGGAGAGGTCGTTGAACTAGCTAACATCATTGGTGCACGAGTTGAGATTAACTTGTTCTATAGGACCGAGGATAGGGTTAGGAAGATAGCTGAGATCCTCAGAAAGCACGGCGCTCAGGAGGTATTAGGTGTAGATGATGCTACAGCTACAATTCCGGAGCTTTATAGTGAGAGAAGGAGAGTGAGCCCTAAGGGTATACTAGTAGCTGATGTGGTGTTAGTCCCCCTAGAAGATGGAGACCGCACAGAGGCTCTCAGGAAAATGGGTAAGACTGTTATTGCCATAGACTTGAACCCCTTCTCAAGAACTGCTAGGGCTGCTAACATAACTATAGTTGATAATATCGTCAGAGCTCTACCATTAATGATTGAAAGAGCTAAGGAGTTAAAGAGTAAGAACAGGGAGTACTTAAGGAGCATACTCGACTCCTATAATAATGACGCCGTTCTTAAGGAGGCTATTCGATATATTGCTGAGAGATTGCTGAAGCTTAGTGAATGTGGTAGAGTGACCCTGTACTAGCTTAATAATCCTTAGCTTCCTTGTGCTTAATTAACTCCCTGAATTTCTCTAGCTCACCTTCCTTCATTCTATAAAATCTCCCCTCGTCAGGAAATACACCATTCTCTACCTCAACCTTAAATGCTGAAAGGGCATCCATAAGGAGTTCGTAAGCTTGTGCGTACTTCTTAACGAAGGGTGGTGGTTCTGGATTGAGGCCGACAATGTCATGGAAGACAAGTATTTGTCCGTCACAGTAGGGACCTGAACCAATACATATTGTCGGTATCCTTAACCTCTTAGTTATCTCAGCTGCAACTTCAGCTGCAGTAAATTCGATAATTACAGCGAATGCTCCTGCTTCCTCTAGCGCCTTAGCATCATCCAGTATTTTTACTGCATCTTCAGCACACTTCCCCCTCAGCTTGTAGCCCCCTAATACTAGGTGCCTCTGCGGGTTGAGGCCTATATGCCCCATTACAGGTATTCCTGCATTAACCAGCGCTTTGACGGTATCCGCTATCTCCACACCGCCTTCGAGCTTTACCGCGCCAGCACCTAATTTAATTAGCTTTCCCGCATTCCTTAACGCCTCCTCCTTACTTATCTCGTAAGACATGAACGGCATATCAGCTACTACCAAAGCTCTCGGATTCGCATTGAGTACTGCCTTAGTGTGATGTGCTATTTCGTCTATAGTAACAGATAACGTCGATTTGTAGCCCATGACAACCATACCTAGGGAGTCCCCCACCAATATACCGTCAACACCCACTTCATCAGCTATTCGCGCTTGGAAGTAATCATACGCTGTAACCATAACTATCCTCTTGCCCTGCTTCTTCATTTTTATAAAGTGATACGGCAGTATCTTTCCTTCTTTCTCCTCTCCCCCCACAGTAACCACTAAGCTAAATTGGTGACTGAGGTAATTCAAGTTATTGTCTACTTACCTTACCTAGTCTTCGGCTACTGACTGAGAGCTAGCCTCTAGCGACTTAATAATGTACGTAAGTACCTGATTAATGACTGCCCTCACACCTACCCTCCTCCCAACCTCAACTATGGCGGCATTTATGTAATCTATCTCGGTCCGCTTTCCCTTAATTATGTCTTGATACATTGACGAGTAGTTATCTCTTGTGTGGTAAGCAACATTAAGTAATTCTACGAGAGGATTTCGCGGAAGGTTAATCTTTGCTGCTTTACTAACTAACCAACCTTCAAGGACTGTCTTAGATGCTAGCTTAGCGGCTAGTGGATCTTCAATTATTATTGAGTTCTTAGCTTTCAGAATAGCTGTTATTGGGTTTATAGCTGAGTTAACAATAAGCTTTAACCATCTGTAGCCTTCAACATCCTTAACTACCCTAACATCCAGTAAGTGCAAGAGCTTGGCCACTTCCCCAAGCTTAGGTGAAGCGTCTCTACAGCGCTGACCCATGTAGCTCCTCCCGTAGCCTGCCAAGACGTATGTCACATCGTCAACTTCATATACGCCCGCATTTAAAATTAGGGCAGCTGCTCTCTCCTTACCAAGCATTCTCTCTAGGTACTCCAGGGAGCCTAAGCCGTTCTGGCACGATATAGCGATGCAACTATCATTAAGCAAGGGTAAAACACTTAAGAGAGCGTCCTTAAAATCATAGGCCTTAGTTGCGATAAATACTACATCCAAGAACTTCTCCGGAAGCTCGTCATACGTTACGTGGTGAGCCTTTATACGGTACTCCTTATCGCTGCCGAGCTCTCTTGCCACATCCCTTATTAAGATTTTCAGGCCCTTCTCAAGTCTCTTCTGCTTCTTATTGTTATCTCTGTAGATAATGTAAGGCACAACACCACTTGCATTGAGGGCGTAGGCTAGTAAAGTACCTACGGCACCGCCACCTACTATACCTACCTTAAATCCTGCTCTCACAGCCGAGGACACCACGCCCTACTTAACACTGTGTTCTTCATCTTTAAACCGCTAAGCCATAGCTGTTGCCGCAAGAAATAAAGCTAAGAGGTCCCGAATAAGGCTGTTACCCACTCTCACGTAAGCGCTCTACCGCTACATTCTTCGCTTCTAGAACATAGCTTGAGGTACTACCTAATCTCATTTTCCTTAGTAGCTCGCCTATTAGCTTCATAAGGAAAACACACTTCCTTATGAAGTCCTTGTACCTGTTTTCGTATTTCTGAGCCTCCTTCATCACCTTAGCTATAGTCGGTAGCTCCTCAACAACTATTTGTTTTATTCTGTTCTTCTCTGCTACCGATAGCCTGCTCTTCGAGTACATCGCCTTTACTTCATTCAGGAGCCTATCAATGTCGATTACGTCAATCTGAAGACTCAGAACGTAATGTTCAGGATCCTCTATGAGGTCTTCATTATCCCCTTCAAAGTATCTTATAGCCTCCTTAACCGCAGTAATGTCTGAGAACCTCCACCACCTCTGCGTAGCTGACCTATACACGGTCTCAATTATTCCATAGTCACGCTCCATTATCCTGAGTAGCTGGCTCGGATTGTACGTAATACCCCACTCCTTGAGCTTCCTAATCA
>QMWS01000026.1 GCA_003661745.1 Thermoprotei archaeon
GCGATAGTTCCGGGATTAGAATGAGTAGGTTTATCAAGTACCTCAAGTGCTCTAGATGTGACACTAAGTATTATTATGATGAGAAGCCAATTACATGTAAAAACAATGAT
Source organism: Thermoprotei archaeon (assembly GCA_003661745.1). Classification (GTDB taxonomy): domain Archaea; phylum Thermoproteota; class Thermoprotei_A; order Sulfolobales; family NBVN01; genus B83-G16. The sequence goes on from QMWS01000026.1 coordinate 111, forward strand.
TTAGGTCGTCTTGATGTAAACTATGACTATAATTCTCTAAAGAATTTTACACAAAGGAGTACATCTCAAGAAAACCTTTAACTAGTTAATGGAAGTACTTTGTCTTACTACTACCTCGGAACGAAGAAAATATCGTTACATTAGGCGAGGGAGATATTCCACTCCTTGGAGCCACTAGATTAGGCGAAAAGCTTGGATTAAAGAAGCTATACCTTAAGGACGAGACAAGAAATCCAACAGCAGGCTTTAAGTATAGAGGAATGCCAGTCTCTGTTAGTGTAGCTAAAGAGTTTGGCTTTAAAAATGCAGTAACTGCTTCAAGCGGAAATGCAGCAGCCGCTCTGGCAGCCTACGCAGCTAAGGCGGGAATAAACGTTTAAGCATTTGTTATTGAGCAGGCAGATTACGACAAAATAGCACAGCTACTCTTTTACGGTGCAAAAGTATTTAGGGTTAGGGGATTAGGGAAGGAAGACCCTACCGTAAAGCTTATGAGAGTAACATATGAGGAATTCGGCTTCTACCCGTCACCTAGTTTCGGTCCCTTTAATCCATATCAAATAGAAGGGAAGGATCTAAGACAATCTCATACGAAAATATAGAACAGCTAAACTGAGAGGCCCTGACTGGATATTCGTTCCTGTTGGTGCGGCCTCACTACTCATTGGTATCTGGAAAGGTTTCAAAGACTACTTGGAGTTAGGCCTAACAAGTAGTTTACCAAGACTTTTGCTGTCTAATCAACGGGAAACCCACCATTTGTTAGGGCATTTAAAGAAAGACAGGATCCGTACAACATAAGACCATGGGAGAAACCGCACACTATTGCTTGGGGGCTTGAAGATCCTTATTCATGGGATGGTGACGCAGGCTTAAAAGCATTATACGAGACCAAGGGTGATGCAGAAGAGGTGCCAGACTCACTAATACTAGAGGCAATGCGACTCCTAGCCAGCTATGAAGGAATTTTTGCTGAACCGTCAGGAGCCGCAGGTCTAGCAGGATTTATGAAGGCTATCGAGGACAAGAAGATAGATAAAGATGAAGTAGTTGTCGTCGTTGTTACAGGCCATGGGCTAAAGGACCCGGACGTTGTAAAAAGAAGTAGTTAGCGATGCACCAACAATAAACCCCGATATTGGGGAGTTTAAGAAAGCCCTTGCTAGCGTGTACGGTACTAAGCTAGGTTAGACACACTACTTAGTAATACGCTATATCAGTGATTTTCCGTGATGTTATGAAGGCACATAATTTCCTGCTGACTTAATTTAAGTAAAGCATTATTAGGTGTAGCTAAGAATCAGTAGGATGGGCGCTAGCTGAGGTCTGGGATCTAGATGCAAGGTACTATAGCTAACAAATTATTGGATATTAATAGACATGGTGGTGTAGTAGCGAAGCAATATGTAGTTGTTGATGGGCATGAAAAGCTGTCCTTGAGAATCGCAACCCACGCTCACTCGGATCACCTAGTATCTCTTAATAAGAGTGTTAGCTCAGGAGTAACTATAGTGGGTACGGCACTGACCCTTGAATGGATAAGGGCTATGGGGTACAGGGTGCCTGAGAGGCTACTTAAGCCGGTGGAGTACGGGAACTTAATAAAGGTAGGTGATGTTAAAGTTACGTTAGAAAAAGCGTGCCACATACCTGGTTCAGCACAGGTAATTATTGAGACAAGCAGTGGAGTAAGAGTAGTCTACACGAGTGATTTCAAGAAGCCGTTAGTAGGGACTCCAGTAATAAACGCTGATGTACTTGTTACTGATGCAACGTACGGAAATCCATCGTATGTAAGGGAATTTGATGACTGTATAGAGGTAATTCTAGCTGATCTGGTACGTGAATTATTGTCTAAGGGTCCGGTATACATCTACGGGTATTACGGTAAGATACAGGAAGTTATGGACGTACTTAGGAGGGAGGGTATCGATGCTCCCTTTATTCTTCCACACAAACAGTATATACTAGCTAGGATAGCTGAGAGGCACGGCTTAAACTTAGGGACGTATCTGCACGTGAATTCAGCTGAAGCAGAGGATGTTATGAGAGATGGATGGTACATATACTTAACACACGTTAATTCACGCAAGATAATAGGAAGTAACTTAGGAAATCACATTATCTTAAGTGGCTGGGAGTTCAGGAAGCCGTATAGGCGCATAGGCAAGAATACGTGGCTCGTAGCATTTAGTGACCACGCAGACTTTAGGGGGCTTATAAGGTATATTGAGGAGGCTAAGCCAAAGGAAATAATCGTTAATAGGGTTAGAAGTACTTGCGGAGACTTGTTTGTTGATTACATTAGGAGAAAACTAGGTATTAATGCGTTCTTACTCCCTTAACTCTTCTTCACGAATTACGAAGTCGTGCTCCTTCAGTTGCTCCTTAATGCTCAGTCCGTACTCCTCAATAAGTATTAGAATTGCTGCCTGTGGCGGTATAATGCCTTTCTCAGTTATTATTGCGTCTATGTACTCGGGTGGCGTAACATCAAAGACAGGATTATATACTTCAACACCTGGGTTGTTCCTTAACCATTCATTACTAACTATTTCTGTAGGATCTCTTACCTCTATAGGAACTAGCTCACCTATCACTGTCCGTGGGCTAAATTTGTAGGTTTCTGTAGCTACGTACGTTCTTACTCTAGCTTCCTTAGCAACCAACGCTACGAGTGACGTACCTATTTTATTTATTACTGCTCCATTAGCAGCCACAGTGTCAGCACCAACAATAACCTTTGAGACTTTCTTCATGAAGTACCTTACTGATGAATCAGGTATTAAAATTACGTCTAAGCCTGCGTCAGCTAGTGCTTTAGCAGTTATCAGTCCCTGAAGTTTAGGTCTAGTCTCCTTCACGTACACCTTATTTACTTTTCCCAGTTTGTGTGCAGTCACTATAACGGAGACAGCTGCTGTGCTGTGGCAGTGTGTCATTACAACATCACCGTACTCGAGCCTCTTCGCACCTAGTTCACCAATTATTTTCACTGCTTTACGTGAGTACTCAATGAAGTATTCAGCAGTTTTTATAACTAAGTCCTTAGCTTCGTCCAGAGATGTGGGCTTAGCCCTCTGAAGCCTAGTGAGAACGTAGGAGACAGCATTTGGCAGGGATACGGCTGTTGGTCTAGCAGATCTTACGTAATCGCCGACGATATTAATATATTCTATAAACTCTCTGACGTCGCCTCCCTTGAATTCCTGGGCTGCGATTGCTAATGCTTCAGCAGCAGCCCTAGCTATCCTCCCTGCGCCTCTAATCCTCATAGTTCTTATATTTTCTCTTATCTCAATAACCTTACGTGGTATCTCAAACTTGGGCATACCTGCTCACCTCCTTAAGTAGCTCATCTATTGATTCCAGCCTTGGAGGCCAGCCGTGAAGTTCACGTACAATTATTGGTATTGCCTGTGGTGCTATTAAGCCGTACTCAGTTATTATTGCGTCTATGTACTCGGGTGGCGTAACATCAAAGAGTGGCTCCTTAACTATTACCTTACCTGTCAATGTGCTCAGCTCCTCCTCTGGGATTATGAGCGTTGGTTCATTTAATATTACCCCCTCGATTAACTCGCCAAAAACCGTTTCAAAACCGAATTTGTACGTACCTGCAGCTACGTACGTTCTTACTCTAGCTTCCTTAGCCGCTAATGCTATAGCTGACGTGCCTACCTTGTTTATTACTGCTCCATTAGCTGCTACCGCATCAGCACCAACAATAACCTTTGAGACTTTCTTCATAATAAATCGAACAGCTGAGTCAACAATAAGTGTTGTCTTTATCCCTATCTTATTTAGTATCTCGATAGTGTGTAGCCCTTCACCAATAGGTCTGGACTCAGTAACAATTACACTAAATTTCACGCCTCGCTCCTGTGCTTTACTAAGTAGTTTAATTACTGTCGCACTATATGAATGGGTTAAAATTACGTCACCATCAGATATTCTCCGTGAACCTAGTGTTGCAATTACTTCCTTAACCTCCTCTATATTCTGCTTTATTCTGTTAATTATTTCGTGTGCCTTGTGGGTAGCCTTCTCATTGCCTACGCTCTTAAGTAGCTTAACGTACTCCCTTAGAAATTGTCTAGTCAGATTGATCATTACCAATGACGTCGGTCGGGCTTCCATAAATACAGGAATCCACTCAACTAAATACTTATTAAGCAAATCTGGGTAATTCCTTGAGACAAAATCTATCATATCGAGTACCTTATACGCAGCTTCAGTTGAGCCTAGAATACGACCGCTCCTAAGATCTGCCGCAAGCTTTTCACTCATCTTAATTATCTCCGTACTAAGTAAGGACGACATGGGCAGTCCCTCTTTAAGTAATAATGTACTTACGCAAGTAATTAAACTTGATTTGTGTTTTTAGAGTAACACAGGCTATTTGAAGCTAATACCGAAGAGATCTTATATGTCGAGCTCAGCTATTCTTGTACTGATTAGTCGAGAGCATTTATTTTTGAATAGCTTAATTAACTCATTAAAGCGTGGACTTCCGCGTGGCTCCTCCTTAGAGGCGTTAATTGCAGCTGCACAATTAGATAGCTTAAGTGCCTCAATGTCGCTGTAGCCCATACTCTTTAGTGCAGTGAAGGCACCAACTAACGTATCGCCGCATCCGACAGTTGAGGCTAGCTCAAGTCCTAGCTCACGCAACGGAACTCCTCCAATCAAGTAGATAACTCTGTTTTTCAAGTCCACGTACTTAACGCCCCAGGCACCTTCTTTTATAACTAACTTTAATTCCGGATTCATCTTCAACAGCTTCCCCACAGCTTCGGTCTCGTTTTTGCTACCAGTTAGAATAAGCAGTTCCTCTCTATTTGGTAGCAAGTAGTTAGTAGCTTTAATGATGTCTGCTAACTTACTGAGTCCTAAGTTAGACAAAGCGCCTGGATCCCACAGTATAACTCTACCTTTTTCCTGAGCTAGCTTAACAAGCATTGATGCGATAGGTAATGGCGGATTCATTATTAAAACATATGATACTTTCTCCAGCACACTCGCTACATCATCTCTAACTTCCTCAGGTGTTAGGCAAGCATTAGCTCCGTAATAGCTATATATTGCTGATTCCCCAGACTTATTAATAATTACGAATGCCTGTCCTGATTCGGCATCATCGATTACTTTTACCAGCGTTGTTATGACACCTTCATCCCTGAGCGCTCTTACGTGGGCCCTACCTATTTCATCATTCCCTACAGCACTAAGTAAGAACACCTTGCCTCTTCCTAGAATTCTCGCGGCAGCTACAGCAGCATTGCCTCCGGAGCCTCCCAGAAATCTCTTGATTTTCTTAACAACTGACTTAGGCGGAGCGAATCTATCGACGTACAGTGTTATGTCGTAGTTTAGGGAGCCAGCAACAAGAATCAAAACTATTTGCCCCGCTTAATTCCTAGCACTATCTTCTTTCCTTCAATGTTCCAGGTGACTGCATACATATCACTGTACACGTCATTGGCGAGCTCTTTAGCTCTCACTTCGCTCATTATGTAGTTCTTGAACTTCTCTATAGCCTCAGCTAGCTCACTATCTGAGGTCTTGAATCCGACTATGATGTACTCCTCAATATTGAGGTTTAATTTGTTCCTCATTACCTGTACTCTTCTTATAACCTCCCTGGCCAGAGCTTCTAAGTACAAGTTGCGATCTAACTTCTTTGGTATACAGACAGTATATTCTTGTGTATCTTCAGCTACATAGTCCTCGCTTAAGCACTTCTCACTGTGAGTTGTAATGATTACGCTCTTAGCGTTACCTAAGAAAGCTAATACATTACTTGCCTTCTCGAGTAAATCGGCCTTTGACCCGTCCTTTAGGATTACTACAGCCTCGCTTATTGGCCACCTCAGCTTCACACCTATTGAGTTTCTTAGTGATGCAATAGATGACGAGATCGCAAATACCATGCTGAAGAGCTCCTCTAGCTTCTCATCGATATACTTGTCTTCAGCCGCCTCCCAAGTACTTAAGTGAATGCTCTCCTCAGCATCAGGCTCAAGTACTTTAAAGAACCTCAGCCAGAGTGCTTCACTGAAGTATGGCACTATGAGCGATAGTACCTTTAAGGCTTTCCTAAGAACGTAGTAAAGTACGGCATAAACTACGTATTTATCGTGATCCTCTTCTTTCCAGACCCTAGGACGCACTAGCCTCAGGTAACCGTGGCTTAAGTCCTCAATGAAGAAGTTAACTATCTCACGCGATGCCTTATGTAGCTCGTACTTCTTCATGTATTCCTCAAATTTCTTTATAGCGGTATTTACTCTAGACAGAATCCACTTATCTTCTATTTTTGCTTCACTAAGCATCTTATCTAGTGTGTGTACCTTAGGATTAAACTTATCTATACTCATGTAAGTTGCCGCGAATCTGAATATATTCCATATTATGTTTAACTTGCTTAACGACTCCTTCACTTCGTCTTCATCAAAGCTGAATGGATCGCCGGGCGGATATTTAGTTAATATGTACAGTCGTACTGGGTCAGCACCATACTTATCGAGTAAGTCCTTAGCCCAAACCACATTACCTAAGTGCTTAGTCATTTTCCTTCCGTACTTGTCTAGTACGAGTCCCTGCATCAGTATTTCTCTGTAGGGGGCTGAACCCATTAGAAGTACTGAAGTCACTAGTAGCGAGTAGAACCAGCCTCTTGTCTGGTCTATGCCCTCAGTTATGAAGTTATACGGATATAGTTTACTAAATAGCTCCTTATTTCTCAGTCCATCAACACCAGCAAACCAAGCCATACCGCTATCCATCCACACATCAACAACATACGGTTCTCTTATCCACTTACTGCAGTCACCTACCTTTAGCTCTACCTGGTCTATCCATGGTCTATGGACTAGGAAGTCGTCGTCGACGTCAGGTAGTTTTGCGGCTTTCTCCTTCAGCTCATCTATACTTCCTATAACTATTACCTTCCTCGGATCATCAACACACTTCCATACAGGCAGTGGCGTACCCCATATTCTCGACCTAGAGATAGTCCAGTCTCTAATGTTAGCTAGCCAGTTTTCAAATCTTGCCCTTAACTTTTCTGGGTATATTTTTACAGTACTAAGCGCCTCGAGCAGCTTATCCCTTAGTACCCCTACCTTAAGGAACCACTGCTTATCAGCTCTGTAGATAAGTGGGGTATGGCACCTCCAGCAGTGTGGGTATGAGTGCCTTATGCTTCCTGCATGTACTAGTAAGCCCTTACTTCTCAGTACCTCAATTACCTTCTTTGATGCGGCATCTACGTCAAGCCCGCTAAAGATACCTGAATTATTATTGAAGACACCGTTAATTTCGACGTTACTCGTTATGGGCAACTTATATTTGAGGCCCACTTCGAAGTCCTCAGGACCGTGACCTGGTGCTATATGTACGAGGCCTGTCCCCTCCTCGAGAGAGACAAAGTCAGCAGTTATTACCTTGTGTGCGTTAGCGTGCTCCTTATGCATCGGCACTTCATCAAGTAGAGGGTGAACGTATCTAACACCCTCTAGCTCCGAACCTTTTAACTCCCTTACTATCTTCCACTCCCTTATTCCTGCCTTACTCATTACGTCACTAATGAGCTGCTTCGCAATTATCCACACCTCATCACCTACGGAAACTTCACAGTACTCGCCTTCAGGATGTACAGCAACGGCTTCATTATCTATCAGTGTCCATGGTGTTGTTGTCCATATTACTAGGTATGTTTTATTTTTGCCTTCAAGCTTAAACTTGACATAAACTGAAGGTGATATTTTTTCCTCATACCCCTGATCGACCTCCGCATCACTTAGCGCTGTTTCGCATCTAGGGCAGAAGGGCAGTACTCTGTAACCCTCATACAGTAGCCCCTTCTCCCAGGCCTTCTTTATTAGGTACCATACATACTCTAAGTACCTGGCCTTTCTTGTCTCGTAGGCGTTCCCTAGGTCAAGCCATAGAGCTATTCGTCTGGTAGCATAATCCTCCCAGAACTTTAGGTAATAGTTAACTAGATTATAACACTCCTTAACGAATTTTTCAAGGCCTATTCTCTCACTTATTTCCTTCTTCTTCTTCACTCCTAACTTCTTTTCTACCTCTACCTCAACAGGCAGTCCCTGTTCATCCCAGCCGGCTTGCGCC
>QMWS01000027.1 GCA_003661745.1 Thermoprotei archaeon
AGCTTCCTGAGCTGCTGCAGGCCTATTGCAGCCTGAATGCTTGTTAACCTGAAGTTCCAGCCTATGACCTCATGGTAGTACCTGCTTATCTGACCATGATTTCTCAGCAACTTCACCTTCTCAGCTACTTCCTTGCTCTTAGTAACTACAGCACCGCCCTCACCCATAGTTAAGTTTTTAGTAGCGTAGAAGCTGAATGCCGCTACATCACCGAAGGATCCCGTCTTAATGCCCCTAAATTCCGCGCCATGCGATTGCGCGCAGTCCTCGATTAAGTAGAGATTGTGCTCCTTAGCAATATCCATCAGCTCGCCCATGTTTGCCGGGTGGCCATACAGGTGAACCACTATCATTGCCTTGGTACGTTTAGTAATCTTCTTCTTAACATCCTCTGGATCGATGGTGTATGTGCGAAGGTCTATGTCAGCAAATACGGGCTTAGCGCCCGCGGCAACAACCATCGATGCTGTAGCTATGAATGTGAAGTCAGGGACAATGACTTCATCGCCTTCACCTATCCCTAAAGCCTTTAGTGCTAGGTACAGAGCTACGGTACCGTTAGAAACAGCTACAGTATAAGGAACACCTAAGTATTCGCTAAAGGCTTTCTCGAACTCCTCAACAACAGGTCCATGAGCTAGTTGTCCACTCTTTAAGACCTCAATGACTGCGTTAATTTCATCCTCTGTAATGTAGGGTGCATTAACCTTAATCATCAGTTAACCCAGTTTAAGACTTAAGGCAAAGTATTTTATTTCTTAATAGTACTGCTACAGGACAGCACCTACTCTACCGCATCGAACTTCTGGATGGAATCTCCTAATAAATTTCTGTGCTAGCTCAACCGCCTTAATTACTAATGCGCTAGGTGCTTCAGGAGCGCCGTAGCCGACGATTAAGACCTCGCGTGTCCTATCAGTGACCTGCGCTACTACGGAGTCCCTGCACGGATATAGGTGAAGCACTTTGCCCGCTGAATCAGCTAGAACTACCTCCCTACCGATTAACCTCCTAATCTTAGAGTTAAGGTAGCGGAACTCCTCACCAGCTACTGCCCTACGGAGTGTTAGCGGGTAGTTAATTAATTCTGCATCAAAAACGCTCAACGGCACTAACGTCTTAATACACGCTAGGTTGCAGGAATCAATTACGGAGTTAACCGAGGTCAGGAACCCCCTCCTTAAGACTCTCCTAACTAGTGACTCATTCAGCGGCAACGTTCTCGTCGGGTTTATTCCTAGCTTCCACATAATGTCCCTATATGCCTTAACTACTGGATGCACCCTGAGCGCATCTAAAGTAAATCTACTGGCTACCTCTTGCGATACCTTTCTAACGAGCAGCTGTATATCCGGTCTACGGACCTCTACCTCAACATTCCTGCAGAACCCTAGTGCAAGTAGTATGCCGTACTTCCTCACCGAAGGATCAACGAAGATTAAGGCCATTACTTGCTGTCCTCAAGTAACCTGCGTTCCCACAATTAAATTATTGACTTCAATCATGCGGCAGCATCAAAAAGTAAAAATGTTATATGCAGCTATCCTATATCGGTAGTTAGTATGTCGAAGTTCAGGCTCGCGCCAGCAGGCCCGAAAAAGGAGAAATACGACGTAGTAGTTGTTGGGGCAGGACCAGCAGGTCTATCAGCAGCTCTTTACTCAGCGCGCTTCTCGCTCCAGACACTAATTATTGCTGAGGTATTGGGTGGCACGCTAACTGATGCAGGAATCATAGATGACTATATGGGCCTACCGAATATCAAGGGGCCGGACTTAGCGAGAAAGTTCGAGGAGCATGTCCGGAGTTACGGTGTCGACATACTCCTAGATAAGGTAGTTGATATTAGGAGGGAGGGTGAAGTATTCAAAATCAAGTGTGTGAGTGGTAGTGAGTATGAGGGTAGGGCAGTTATTTTAGCAGTAGGCAGCGTTAGGAGAAAACTCAATGTCCCTGGGGAAACGGAGTTCGCAGGACGTGGCGTATCCTACTGTGCTGTATGTGACGCCCCGCTCTACAGGGGGAGGGTAGTAGCTGTTGTGGGCGGCGGTAACTCAGCCCTTCAGTCAGCGCTGCTCATAGCATCATATGCAAGTAAGGTATACCTAATTCACAGAAGAGATAGCTTCAGAGCTTTCCCGATATACGTTAAATTAGTTCAGGAGAATCCGAAGATTGAAGTAGTACTCAACTCAGTTGTGACAGAGATAGGTGGGACAAAGACTGTTGAGTGGGTCAAGATAAAGAATGTCAAGACAGCCGAAGAGCGCAAGCTAGAGGTCAGCGGAGTGTTTGTTGAGATAGGTTCGGAGCCTCCCAAGGACTTCTTCACGAGAATAGGGCTGGAGGTAGATGAGAAAGGGTACGTAGTCGTTAAGCCTGGTCAGATCACTAATATCCCAGGATTATTTGCCGCAGGTGACTGCACGGGAGGTAAGTTCAAGAAGAAGTTCGACCAAATAATCACTGCGGCTGCGGAGGGCGCTATAGCGGCCTTATCAGCTTATGAATACTTAATGAAGGGTAAGGAGGAGATCGAGAGACCTACGTATTAAGGCTTTCCTTAAGCTAAACTAAAACTAATTTTAGCTTAGTAGATGGGATATATGCGGTAATGATGTGAATTGCACGTCACTGACTAGTGATGACCCTCCACCGGATCTGACAGTGCGTTAGCTTAATCTAACTGCGACTTATTCTTTAGCTTAGGTGTGCCTGTAGGAGTTAGATAAGGTAGCGGGGACTTAAAGATGCCTGTATACCTTAGGCGCCACATAATGATGCGCGGTGAGTATGCTAGGCTACTGCTCAGCGGTAAGAAAAGAGCAACTATTAGGCTAGGTAAGGTGATACCGAAGTACGATGAAGTAATAATTCACTCCTGGGGTAGGCCGATAGCGAAGGCAAAAATAGTTAATGTAACGTACAAGAGGGTGAGAGAGCTAACTGATGAAGATGCTAGGAAGGACGGGTTTAGGTCTAGGGATGAGTTACTGAGGGAGCTGAGGAGTGTATACGGTGAGGTTAAGGATAACGATTTAGTGACTATAATTGAGCTGGAGATAATTCAGAGGTTTGATAAGCTAGTACCTGAGGACCCATACTTAGGCTTGAAGCCTTCAGACATAGGTAGGCTAGCACTTAGGTACTTAAGGGATGAGCTAAGCCGCGAGGAGCTAAGCATACTTGAGGAGCTAGCTAAGGGTAAGTCAATTAGGTGGGTTGCTAAGAAGCTAACAGGGTCTCCACTCAATAGAGGTAAGATAAGGAGGATAGTGAGGAGGGCACTAGCTCTACTGGTAAAGAAGGGAATTATAGGTCCCTCTAAGAAGGGTAGCGAAGGAAAAACCTTATGAAGTCTACACGCAACAACTAAATTGACTGATGAAGCCCTCGATCTCTGACTAATCGGCATGGACTTCATGATGAGGGCAGGGGTTTAACTGAATAAAACTCTCTGTGAGATTATCGAGTGTAGCACTCAAACACTCAAAACTCCTAGATCTAGATTTGGAAGAAAAAGGCCTCCGCGGTAGTATTCAGCGAGTCGAATTTTACTATGATGGCGTTAGCTCCTGAGGCCCTTTCTTAGTTATCTCAACTATTTTATTGCACTTTAACTGCTTAAGGAAGTCATTCAGCTCATTTATCGGAATTTTTATCGTGTACAGGTACCTTTTTGTCCTCAACTTAACCTTAGCTATACCTTCCTTCTCCTTCTTGACAACCCTAACCTCTGATGCCCTAGCACTTAACTCAATGAACTTCCCTCTATCCTTAATCTCTATGGGCATTTTTCACACCCACACCTACTTTACGGAATTAGTATTTAAAGTAATCATGTGGGCAAGTCATAAAGTTCCCTATTCAGTCTAGGTACTAGCGCCATCACCACAGCGTAGAATGTAAGGTCCTCTCTTAGGACCCTACCCTTAGTTAGTAGCTTTATGAGGCCTCCTTTCTCGCCTATGTTGCTCGTGCCGAATGTCCTATCAACAATTACCTCTAGCTCAGGCACTTCCCCAGCTAATAGTGCGTTAGCGAACTTGGGTGGGATGGGGAATGAGGGTGATAGGCCGTAAGTCACTACGCCACTTCTGTCAGCTATTGCAGCTACCTGCACATCGTAGTACGTGTTACCCACAGCGTAGATGCCTGCTTCAACACCTACACCTAAATCGCAGTCGTTGATGCCTGCTAAAGCCCTGAGGGCCCTATTCTTAGCGCCTGTAAATACCTGCTCAATACCTATAGGCTGAGGCGGCACTCCCGACTCAACAGGTACGCAGACAACACTGACACTACTGTAGAACAATTTCAATGCCCTCTCAACACCCTTCAACTTACTTGGATTCTTCGTTCCCACACATACCCTCAATCACTACCCCAGAAAGGAGGATTGAGACCAGAATTATTAAGCTCAGACCTAAAAGTGTGTCTATTGAAGTTGTTAAGGCGAGGTAATAATCGCATTAGTGAATACGTCGTGAACTACAGCAATTTCTTTTTCATTAATACCCAGCATGAAGGCAAGGAGTGTCGCCTTCTCCTTAACTATCTGCTCAGCAAAATTCATTATCTCACTAGTAGCACTTTCATCCCACTTGAGGTGCAGTATTAATGAGCTGCTGCAAGCATCCGTAATTGCTTCAACCTCACGTATCCTCGCGCTAGTAATGGTCGCTAGGGCGTCAGCAACCTGAAGTATCGCTGAAGCTCTTGCAACTACCGACCTGCACCAGAGAGGTATTTTATCATTAACCAGTGGGTTCCACACCTTTCTCCTATGGTGGTACGCCGTCCAAGCAGCGGCTTCACGCGTCTCGTGACCTAGGACGGAATATACTTCCAGTGAGTTACTTATTAGCTCATATGACTTAACATGGTGCTCTTCAGGATCGTACACGGCCCCTACATCATGCACTATAGATGACGTAGCTAGTACCTGCTCAGTGAGCGTGTCAAGGCCTAGTGGCTTCTTTAAGTAATTACTTAACTCAAGGGAATACTCGGTAACTAGTGATGAATGCTTCTCGCCCCAGCCATACCTGAATCTTTCAGCAAATTGAATAATACTCGCTACCCCATCAACGCCCAATAGATCTACCAGCTTCTCTAGCAGCTTTAATGCCCTTAACTGAGCTGCTGATACCGCAAGAGCGCCCTCAGCCCTCTCCGCTATTTTCTTGAGTGCGTCACCGACGGTGAGGTCCTTCAGTATTAAGTATGCAGCCACTAAAGTACATGACCTGCTGTAGCCGCCAATGCAGTGTACCAGCACCTTACCCCTACTTAAAGCCTTATTGTATATTCTGTAGGCTAGCTTGAACAGGCGCAGTATATTAGGTGCCGAAAATTCTTCAACAGGCTCATTAACGTACTCTATGCCTAATTCACTGAGTTTCTCCGGGTTATATCTCAGCTCACTCACATCAGCAAGCGAGATCACTAGGTCAAACTCTCCTGCAATCTTCTGTATGTCTGCTTCCGTGATCATCGGTGAGCACGCTACGCTCTCGTCTATGTACGTCACCACCGATAAGGCACCACATCCTTCACTCTTACGTAGGAATAAAGAGTTATCGTTGCTGGGAGCGTAGAGCTTTTCTTGGGCATTCAGAACTATGTGGTGGGGAAGGTGATGCATGAGTGGGCACTCGCGGAATCTATAGTGCTGGGTGTGGCAGAGTACGTTAAGGGAGTAGGCGGTAGCGCCGCCAAACGGGTTGTCGTAAGTCTTGGCGAGCTGCAGGCGATTGATAAGGAGGTATTTGAGTTCGCTTTGAAGGAGCTAGTCCGCGAGTCACCCGTCAAGATAGGTGAGATCGAGCTAATTGACGAGGAAGCTAAGTTCAGGTGCAGGCTATGCGGCTACGTATGGAGGCTTAAGGACGTCAATTTAAGTGAGGAGGTGAGGGAAGCAATTCACTTCGTGCCTGAGGTAGTACACACCTTCCTTAAGTGCCCCAAGTGTGGCTCAAGGGACTACGAGGTTGTCAGCGGTCGTGGTGTTAAGGTAGTTTCTGTGGAGGTTATCAAAGATGGGTGAGAGAGACTTAGACCCTAGGCTAGCTATTATAGGGAGGAGGCTGTCTAGAGTTTCTAATGTACTTGCGTTCGTCAGCAGTAAGGGCGGCGTAGGGAAGACGTTGCTTTCTGTCCTTGCGGCTGCTGAATTAAGTAGGAGAGGGCGTAAGGTAGGGCTTCTCGATCTAGATGTAACTAACCCGACAGCTCACATAGTGCTTGGTATTGATGTTGAAGAGGTGAGGCCTGAGGAGGAAAAGGGCATTATACCCCCGGAGGCTAGCGGCATTAAGTTCATGAGCATAGCGTACTATAGTGGCGAGAATCCTGTACCGCTGAGAGGTGATGAGGTTTCTTCAGTAATTAGGGAGGTATTAGCCATCACTAGGTGGGGGAACTTAGACTACCTAATAATTGATATGCCGCCCGGCATGGGTGACGAGCTCCTCGAAGTTATCACCTACATCAGGAGATCACTGTTCGTCCTAGTAACTACACCTTCAGTTCTTAGCTTAGCATCGGCTAGGAGGTTAGCTAAGCTAGTTGAAGGTAAGGGCAGATTAGCGGGAGTTATAGAGAATATGTCTGATACACCGACAGAGCTAGTAGTTGAGTTGGCTAATGAATTAAAAGCTACGTACTTAGGCAACGTACCCTACGTACCGATGCTTGAGGAACTCATGGGTAAGCCCTATGAGATGCTGAATACTCCCGTGGGTGAGGCAGTATCTAAGGCTATTAATCTGCTAGAGCTTAGTATTAAGCGAACTACTACTTGATCAGGGTGAGCGGGGATACTAGTGCGATAGCTACCCACGCAACAAGGGGTATGATTTGCCCTGTAATAGTTCAAGCAGCGTTAACGCTACTGTAATGCTGTATGATAGTAGAATAGAAAATTCTTGATAACAATCAGCTCAGAATAGCAGCGGAATATACTCATCAACGCCAGCATTATTGGGTTTCTCTTGGTTTTTCTAATATTCATGTATTCTGCTTAACTCACGCATGCCTAGCTCAGAAAGCCCTCTAGCTACATGGTGGACTACATGATTGGTGGAGTCTCCGAGCAGGTAGCGACGGTACTTGAACAAGCACCAGATTTATAGCTAGTTGGATAATAAGTTAGAATTAGTTCCTCAATTCCTTTAGAATCTCGAGTAGCTCGCAGAGTGATCTAACCTTTAACTTAGGTAATGTTTCATCAGCTGTGCTAGTGGGAGTGTGTGATAGGCTGTTGCCGCTATCATGTAGCACAAGTATTGAGAAGGCACCTATCCTATTAGCAGGCATTATGTCATAATACGTATCACCTACTACGCTGCCTTCCCTAGGATCTACGCCTAGTTTTGAAAAAGCCCTAATGAATATGTCTGGATGCGGTTTCCCATTCCTTACCTCGTCACCGCCGACGATGACGTCGAAGTAGTCCATTATATTAAAAATTTCGAGAATCTGGATGAGGAGGTAGTTAGGTGTCGATGAGGCTAAACCCAATAACTTTCCTCTGCTCTTAAGGTAAGCAAGTAATTCAGGTGCGCATGGGTATAACTCTACATTACCCTCCCTAATCTCACGGAAGAAAACCTTATTTTTTACCCTCCTAATTAACGAGTACATCCTTAGACCGTCATCGCCTAGCAATATCTTCACTATGTCCATACCGCTGAGGCCTATTAGTTTTCTAACATTATCCTCAGATACGTTGCTATAACCTACGTACTCAAATGAGGTAATCCAGGATTTAACGTGAGCCTCAACGCTGTCTATGAGGGTTCCGTCTAAGTCGAAAATAAACGCTCTTAACCTCATTAATTTCTGAAGTGCTTCTTCATCGACAGCTATCTACATCACCTCCTTAGGGGGCTTCTTCTCAGGAGCACCGCTCACCTTCATAGCCTGAGAAATAGCCTTTAGTATCTTCTTCTCAACCCTATCTGCCAGCACGTTCATGTACTCCGTATCTACACTTAGCCCAAGATAGCTAGCTATCACCTCAACAACTCTCTTAGCAGCTCTATAATCTATCTCATCAAACTCCACTATAGGCGCCCATGTCTCTCCCAGAACCACCACAGCGGGTATGCCGTAATACTTAGCCCAGCCTACGATAGCCCCATTAATACCACTTATAACACCTTCACTTAGAGGCTCAGCACCTAACCTCATCAAGGTAGCTAG
>QMWS01000028.1 GCA_003661745.1 Thermoprotei archaeon
CTGATGTAAGGCCTGAAGATTTCTGGGTAAACTGCAGGATTCTGAGGTTTAAGGGACTCTGCGAGTTTTACGCTAACCTAGATCGCGTACCATATCAAGACAAATTGAGTAACATACTGTGCGAGAGTGAAAATGACCCTCGTCAAATAGTTCGTTCCATAGTTAACCAGCTCAGAGTATGTCCTTTCTTTGCGCTCGTGAATAAGGCCTACTCTAGTAAGTTAGTTATAGTCACGTACCCGTACTTATTCCAGGAGGAAATATTTAGGACTGCATTTACCGACTTAAGCCTCAGCGACTACTACGTAGTTGTTGATGAAGCACACACTATACTTAATCCACAATCAATCATAGAAGGAGAGCTGGATGAGGTAACTTTAGATAACGCTATTAAGGAAGTTAAGCAGTACTGCCCTAGTGAGGAGGTTATTAAGTACTTAATGAATATTAAGGACCTCTTGAAGCGCGTAAGGTCCAGGCTCTTGAAGCGTGTTGAGAAGGCATTCATATATCCTGGGGAAGGAACCATACAGCTTCTCGAGGATACCCTAATGGAAATCAAGCTCAAGCAATTGAGGGATCTCACGGTACGCCCTGCAGACTTCATTAGGTTGGGCTCATCGCTCAATAGAGTCCTTAAGTTCCTCACTTACGTAAGGAGGGATGGTTTTCAGGTATATGGGGTTGCGGATAGTGCCGAGGGTGTGAGGAAGCTGAAGGTTATGCCAATTAATTACGATGAAATTACCGAGAGGCTATCAGAAGCTAAAGGAGTTCTCCTTATGTCAGGCACTCTACCACCTAAGGAGATAATGGATTCTGTATGCGGTCAGGAGACTGTCTATGTCGATGTCGAGGAAGAATTTGGCAGTGTCTTCCCTAGGGAGAACGCTTTCTACGCTGTCGTTACCTACGTTTCGTCAAGTTACAAGTTAAGAGTTAAGGAGATGTTCCTTAAGTATGCCGATCTCTTAACCACCATATATCACGCGCTGGACAAGGGAGTAATCCTAGCTGTCTACCCCAGCTACCCATTTATGGATGAAGTAACAGTCAACATAGCCGATATACCTGACCAGGTAGTTGAGGGTAAGGGGACAACTTACGCTGACGTAGTAGATACAGTATTAAGTAGCGGCGGTAAAGTAGTAATTCATGCTGTAGCTAGCGGTAAGCTAACTGAGGGAATAGAGCTTCTAGACGAAGCTGGCAGGTCATTGATTAGGGTAGTTGTTCTAATGGGTGTTCCCTATCCTCAGCCAGATGACTACTTAATTGACTTAAGGAGAAGCTTAAGTGAGAGGTTAGGGGACAAAGCAGCTACTGATTTAACCACCTCAGTACCTGCTGCAATAAGGGTACTTCAGGCTGTCGGAAGAGCCATTAGGTCTGAGCGTGATAGAGCGTTTATAATCTTAGCTGACCGTAGGTTCCTGTCACTTAAGCTGAGAACATTCTTAGGCATACACTACGATGCTGTAGTCAGTTCTAAGAACAGGCTATCTGAACTAATAATTAAGTTCTTTCAAGGATACCTGTAAGATACAGAAAACTAAATGTACCTTACGAGCCTATTCTCTCCTATTAACTCTCCGTCGCTCAATAGCAACCTACCATTCACTACTACGTACTTCGGCCAGCCAGTAAGTGACACGCCCTCGAACGTGGTCCAATCTACCTTATGGTGTAAGCTATCTGCTGCAATCTTAACGTATTTGCTAGGGTCAGTAGTTATGATGTCTGCGTCCGAACTTGGCGTAACAGAGCCCTTCACCGGGTAAAGGCCAATTATCCTGGCAGGATTTTCGGAGAGAACCTCAATAAATCTCTCAATAGTTAGTATGCCTAACTTCTTAACGCCATACGTGAACACGTAAGGCAACATAACTTCTATTACTGGTATACCGCCCCACACACTTCAAACATCAAGCTCTTTTTCATCGCGCGGTGACAGACCGTGATCGGACGCTACAGCATCTGTGGTTCCGTCAGCTAGCGACTGCCACAGGTAATTAACATCGGACTTACTCTTTAGTGAGGGAGTCATCTTGAGATAATTACCCCACCTTACAACATCATCGCGCGTAAAGTAGAGGTACTGCGGGCATGTCTCAGCTGTCACTTTAATACCGCTAGCCTTAGCTTCCTTAATACCTTTAGCTCCTGGGGCTGAAGAGACACGCGCTATATGCACTTTAGCGTTCAGGTACTTAGCTACCTCTATGACCCTAGTAATCGCCGAAGCCTCGCTTCGGGAGGTCTTGAGAGGTGGTGGGCAATTGGTTCATTCCCGCCTTCACGCTTGAAGTAATTCACTAGGTAATCTATCAGGATGACGTCCTCAGCGTGAACTATAGTTAGGGCTTTACTTCTACTCACTTCACTAATTACTTCAACTATAGCGGACTCACTTTTAGGTCTGAACGGCTTACACGTAGATAGCTTAAAGCCCCTGACGCCCTCCTTCCTTAATGCACGGATGCTGCGTACGTCGTCTTCGTTCATCATTCCAGCTAATATCCCGAAATTAGCGAATGAATTCCTAAGACCTTCACTAATCTTTATCTTAAGTGCATCGACGTTATCTACGTACACCCGCAGCTGCATATCGAAAACCGTCGTAATATCACCATAAATAGCTGCTATAGTGCCGCTTCTGAAGTCCTCATGGTGGCTGTAGTCGGGATCATAGATGTGGGCATGAATGTCTATGCCCCCGGTAGCGCTAATAGTCCGCTGCCATCTACCACCTCATCAACATCCCTGAATTTACTCGGGTCCTTAGCTAAGGCTGCTATCCTACCGTTAACTACTAGTATGCTAGCG
Source organism: Thermoprotei archaeon (assembly GCA_003661745.1). GTDB lineage: Archaea > Thermoproteota > Thermoprotei_A > Sulfolobales > NBVN01 > B83-G16. The sequence continues at coordinate 2,827 of QMWS01000028.1, forward strand.
AAAACTGCTTCTCCATCAACCACCACATACGCGCCTCTAATCAGCAACGACTGCACTGCAGAATCCCTACCTACTCTTCTCTAACACTTACGATTGGGTCTAAGAATTTCCCTTCAATAACGTCAACTAGACCCTTATCAGTCACTCTTACCTCCGGAATCACAGGTAGCGTGAGAAGTGCTACAGTCATAAAGACCGCGTGATAGCTTAGATTTAGCCTCCTTAGCGCATCGATAAATTCTTCTACCTCACTAACTACCTCCTCAAATACCTTATCGGACATAAGTCCTGCGATAGGTAGTGAGACCTTACCGACAACCCTGCCATTAATCACGCATACCATTCCACCGCCTAGGCGAGTGAGTTCGGTAACTGCCTTATACATATCTCTGGGGTCTTTACCGACGACTACTATATTGTGTGTATCGTGCGCGATGCTCTGGGCTAGTGCACCATCTTTCATACCTAGACCCACTACGAAGCCCTTACCTATGTTGCCTGTTGCGTGGTGTCTCTCGATAACACCTACATAAGCAACATCCTCATCGCTGCTGACGCGCAAGTACCCACCATCTACTTTAACCTTTACCCTGTCCTTCTTAGTTACTGTTTTACCAGGAATTACTCTTACAGCAATTACCTCGGCTAATCCCTTAACTACATTCACCTTTATGAGTAGCTCATTAGGTGACTTTAGTTTACCTATATTTATTGTCTTGTACGCTTTAGCCGGGTACTTGAATTTAGGTCCGTGATCATAAATGTACTTGCCATCTTTGACTACATACTGCCCTCCCAAAATCACGTCACTCACAATAAACCTCCTGAAGTTCTTGAGCAAAACTATATCAGCGAATCTTCCAGGTACTATAGCACCCAGTTCCCTAAGCCCTAAGTACTCTGCTGCATTCAGGGTAGCCATTTGGACAGCTGTAATAGGGTCTATACCATATGATACTGCCTCCCTGAGTATCCTATCTATGTGTCCCTCCTTAACGATATCGAGTACGTTTAAGTCGTCACTACAGAATGACAAGTATCTCGTATTTATTCTCATGTATGTCAGCATCTTAGAAAGTTCCTCGAGGTCCTTCCACGCTGAGCCCTCACGTATTAAAACTCGCATGCCGTTCCTTAGCTTAGTTAGTGCTTCATCGGTCATTATCGACTCGTGGTCACCATTGATACCAGTTATTATGTACGGGATAAGCACTTCCTCGGGCAGTTGCGGTGCGTGTCCATCAACAATTTTACCCATATTTATGGCTAGTACGATCTCCTCGAGCAGCTCCTCATTAAGGTTCAATACTCCATGAAAATCCATTACCTCCCCTAAGCCTATCATCTCCTCATAGTTTGAGAGTAAGTCCCTGATGTCGTTGATACTGAGTATACTTCCGGGAGTGTCTAAACCCTTACGTGTTGGCGGAACGCATGAGGGTGCGTAAAAGAACACCCTTAGTGGTGTGAGTCTTGACTCCTTAATAAACATCTCAATACCCTCCCTACCTAAGATATTAGCTATTTCATGAGGATCCGCAGCTACGGTAGTTGTTCCATGAAGCAGTACTGCCCTAGCGAACTCCTGCACAGTAAGTAGTGAGGACTCTATGTGGACATGCGGATCGATAAACCCCGGTACGGCCATTTCTACCTTCGATCCATCGACAATTAACGTATTATTACCTCTGAACTTATCTACATCGAAGTAACCTACCCTAACAATAAAGTCCCTCCATATAGCTATGTTTACCTTCTCTCTTATATCGCCTAATAGTACATCAACTATATTGATGTTCTTAATAATTATTGTTGATTTTATTTCGCCTCTGGATGCTTTAATGAGGTCACTCAGTAAATTAACGTCGTACTTCTTCCTCAATCTCCTACTAGTTAGAGCTGGTATGTTGTTCATAAAAATTACCCTCGCTACTTCATTACGCTAATACAGCTCTAAAAATAAAAATTTACGTATAGCAGCTAGATCAAAGTACACTGCACACTAGTCAGTTAAGCACGAGTAAATTTTACCATTAACTATGTGATAGATGTTACTTCACTTTATTAACTACCCGGTGAATACCCAGCGGCGTGATTCAACTAACTATTTTTACTTTGATTAGGTGAGTAATTAATTGGTTGTGTAGATGGTTAATGAGTATGTTAGAGAGGTTATTGCACGCAGAATCGCTGGCGATATAGTGATGAGTGATAACTGTGGCGCTGCACTAAAGCGGTGGAGGGAAACATTTAAGGCTACTCAAGTCGAGGTTGCTAGAGCCATGGGCATCACACCTAGCGTTATTGTTGATTACGAGAAGAATAGAAGGTTGCCAGGTGTAAGATTTCTTCGAAGATTTGTTGATGCTCTATTTCACATAGATTCAGAGAGAGGATGGCCCGTAACTAGGCAGCTTGCTAAGATGTTTAATTTAAATCTGGGTGCTATCATAGACGCTAGAGACTTAAGTACACCCTTAACTATTGATGACCTAATAACTGCTGTTGAGGGTGTAGTAGTCAGCTCTCACATATCGAGAACCGAGTTCTATGGCTACACGGTAATAGATAGCATCGGCGCTATAGTAACATTAAGTGGAGATCAGTTCTGGCAGCTAATGGGCCTAACGAGTAATCGTGCACTAATATTTACTAAGGTAACTACTGGGAGGTCGCCTATGATAGCAATACGCGTAGCACCTATTAAACCCGCTGTAGTAGTACTTCACGGACCTAAGAAAGTTGATCCCATGGCTATTAGGCTGGCCGATAAAGAGGGCATACCGCTTATACTGTCGCTTAAGCAGGACATATCAGAACTAGTTGCTGCGTTAAGGGGTATTAAGGCGTCAGCTCTTTAGCTTACCCTCAGTAATTAGAATTATTGCCTTAGCTATGTCACCACCTGCTTCCTTGAGAGCCCTTATCGCCACCTCCCTATCTACACCTGCTTGCTCCATTACGAACTTTATGTCATCATCACTAAATGTTATCTCCTCGACAACGCCGGACTCTGCTGAAATCTCTACCTTCTCCTCCTGACCGCCTACTATTTGGTATATTTTCTGTCCCTGAACAGTCATTACTGATACCTGCGGGTTCCTTATGATTATTTCATGATCATCCAGCACGATACTAACGGACTTAACATTACTTAGCTCTTCAACCCGAATACCCATTCTCCTGAGCATCCTTCTAAGCTCTCTAGGATTAAAAGGCAGCATCATTCATCCTCAGTTTAGTTTATTATCTGAGAAATATAAAGAGTTACCCTAGGTGAGGAGTTGGCCCAGATAAAAATTAAGATATTAGGTGGCGGACGCGAGGTAGGTCGTGCAGCAGTAGCTGTAGGTAGCAATGGAAAGTACGTGTTACTAGACTATGGTATAAATTTCGATGAGAAAGACATACCGCAACTACCACTACACATAAGGCCAAATGAGTTAGCAGCGGTCGCTGTATCACACGCGCACCTGGATCACATCGGAGCTCTACCAATGCTTTACACGTCAGCTAGGATACCCGCAGTAATGACTAAGGTGACTAAGGAGCTATCTAAAATAATGCTTTCAGACTTTCTTAAGATCTCGGGATATTACCTACCGTTCGAACAAGTAGATATTGAAATGATGCTTGATAGTACAATAGACCTCTACTATGATAGTGAAATCAGCTTTGGCGACTATACAATAAAGCTAATAAATGCTGGCCACATACCAGGCAGCGCCATGACGCTTATTGAAGTAGGCGATACGAGAATACTCTACACGGGAGACGTAAATACAATCGATACCAGACTAGTTAAGGGTGCATTCCTAGATGGTATTAAAGCTGACATACTGATTACCGAGGGAACCTACGGCAACTCGATACATCCGAGCAGAGAGGAGATCGAGAAGGAGTTCATAGAGTCCGTAAGAGAGGTAATCGATGAGGGAGGGAACGTATTAATTCCTGCCTTCAGCCTGGGGAGGTCGCAAGAGATACTACTGCTGCTTTACGAGAAACTGAGATGGGCTAATGTCTACTACGACGGCATGGTTAGAGTAATTAATGACATACTTGTGAGCCACCCTGAGTACCTCAACAGGTACGACCTGCTTGTGAGGGCGCTCAAGGAATTCAGGATGGTGAAGAACTCAGGTGAAAGAAGGAAAATAGTTAAGAGTGAGAGCAACATCATAGTTAGCTCTGCTGGGATGCTTAAGGGTGGTCCAGCAGTATATTACCTAAAGAAGATCATGGACGACCCAAACAATGCTGTATTTCTGGTATCGTATCAAGGCCCAACAACTCCTGGAAGATCGCTGCTTGAGAATGGATACCTAACTGAGGGCGGAGGGCAGGTTAAGGCAAGGGTACAGTGGTTCGACTTCTCAAGCCATGCCGGGGCTGACGGCTTAATTAAGCTAGTGAAGTCAGTGAGAGGACTTTCTAAGGTAGTCCTAATACATAGCGAGGAAGAAACGGGTTTAGTGTTTAAGGAAAAGCTACGGGAGATCCTTAATGACATTGACATATACTTCCCAGTCAATGGTGATGAGCTACTTATAGACCTTAATTGAGGATGTATCGATAACATAGTTCCTTAACTTAATGCCAACATCTAGTAGCTTTCTTCCAGCACCAGTTATCTCTGCCCTACCGAGTAGTCCGTACCCTCTTAGCTGAATTATCGCTTTTACTACCTCATCGAGTGTTGTACTCGTTATATTCTTTTAAGGTTATTGCAGGTGACTTTGTAGATGACTCTAACTTCCTCATTAATTAACTTACTCTCATCACCTTTAGTCCACGCCTCCTTCAGCTCAGGCAGGTTTCCTCCATAATACGCAGTATAATTTGGAGTGTTGGTGTAATAGATAACTCGGACTGTATCAGCTCCTTAGTTAAAGCTAGCGCTATTACTTCTCTTATTAGTGAACCTATCTCTTAAGGTAATGTAATCGTTCGGTAGTACCTCTACATAGCCCTTACTCTCGCACTCACTGAGAGCATACTCAATAAATTTCTCGTCGACCCCCTCACTAATGAGCCAGCTGGCTAACTCCTTGGACACAATGCCTTTACTCGGTACTTTCTGAATTATTAGTGCGTCATATCTAGTCAATATAGGGCTTCCTAACTACTTTAGCTGGTAGCTCTAGTAGGAACCAACCTCTGCCAGTTACATCATTTATGTATTAAGCCTAGCTTCCTAGCCTCGCTCACTCGGATTTTGGTGTGCGGCCAATAAGTGCGTAATTA
>QMWS01000029.1 GCA_003661745.1 Thermoprotei archaeon
CACCTCATTCCTGGAGATCCCGTAAGGTATATTCTAGGTGAGTTCGCTACTGAAGAACAGTATCAGAAGCTTAAGCATCAGTTAGGACTGGATAAACCCATACATGTGCAGTTCATTAACTGGCTCACAAACATAATATTGAAAGGAGACTTCGGTAGGTCACTAGTGAAGAATGTCCCTGTTAGTCGGTTAATAGGTGAAAGAATAGTCTATACGCTTCAGCTCACAGGAACTGCATGGCTCATAGCGTTCGCTTTAGGCATACCGCTAGGGATTGCTGCGGCATTATATAAGCAGACAGCTGTGGACTATACGGTCATTGGTCTCGCGGCTTTCCTAATGTCAATGCCTTACTTCTGGCTAGGCCTAGTGCTAATGCTAATATTCGGCGTTACACTCAAGATTCTCCCCATTTCAGGGATAGGTGATTGGAGGAACTTAATCCTGCCTTCACTAACCCTAGGACTTCCTCAGGTAGCTGTTATAGCTAGGCTTATGAGGGCCAACATGCTTGATGTGCTGGATAAGGATTACATAATGACCGCTAAGGCTAAGGGACTACCGAACAGCCTTATAGTATTCAAGCACGCGCTAAGGAATGCACTCATACCTATTGTTACGTATATGTTCCTTCAGATCCCGTGGCTATTCGGTGGAGCTGTAGTTACGGAGACTATCTTCGCTTGGCCAGGGATGGGTAGGTTACTAGTAATATCGATTCTGCAGAGGGACTACCCAACGGTTCAAGCATTAGTCTTCCTGATAGGTACATTAACAGTAATAGCTAACTTCGCTGCAGACTTAGTGTACGCCCTCATAGATCCTAGAGTTAGAGTGACGGGTGAGGGAGCATGACAGAGAAGAAGCGTAAAGCTGTCGGAGTTAGTATGTGGAAATTAACGTGGAGGAGATTCAGGAAGAATAAGCTAGGTATGGCCGGGCTTGTAATGTTATGTATTATTGTCATGGTAGCCGTACTCGCACCTGTAATAGCGCCCTATTCTCCTATAGAGCAACACCTTGAGGATAGATTACAGCCACCATCACCTAAATACCTTTTTGGTACAGACGAACTCGGTAGAGATATCTTCTCTAGGGTGCTTTACGGCTCTAGGATAGCGCTTAGTGTTGGTGTCTTAGTGGCCCTAATATCAGCAGCTATAGGCGTTACTCTAGGCCTAGTCTCAGGCTATTACGGCGGAATAGTTGATGAGGTAATAATGAGGATCGTGGATATCGTGTGGTCCTTCCCTTCACTAATCCTAGCTCTTGCCATAGTCTCCGTATTAGGGCCTGGACTAATCAATGCCATGATAGCTATAGCACTCACTATGTGGGCTAGCTACGCGAGGATAGTAAGGGGTGAGACCCTCTCCGTGAGGGAGGAACCCTACATTGAGGCAGCCAGAGCTATAGGTGAGAGTGATATCAGAATTCTTTTCTCATACATTCTACCCAATGTTATGTCGTCAATCCTAGTACTGATAACATACAATATTCCCTCAGCAATAATCATTGCTTCATCACTAAGCTTCCTTGGACTGGGGGCTCAACCACCAACGCCTGACTGGGGTCTCATGCTATCAACAGCTAGAACGTACCTGACCATAGCGCCTTGGTACTCCATATTTCCGGGTATTGCTATAATGTTTACTGTACTCGCCTTTAACTTCATAGGTGACGGTCTAAGAGATGCAATACAGCCTGAGAGGGTGGGCTGAGATGAATAATGAGATACTCCTTAAGATCGAAGACCTTTACGTCAACTTCAGAACAGATGAAGGTATAGCAAAGGTAATTGATGGGATTTCACTCAGCATCAGGTATGGTGAAGTACTTGCACTCATGGGTGAGACAGGTTGCGGTAAATCAACTGTAGCTAAGTCCATCCTCAGATTACTACCCAAGAATGCTGAGGTCAGGGGTAAGATTCTATTTAAGGGGACTAATCTACTTGACCTACCAGAGTCTGAGCTTAGGAAGATCAGAGGTAAGGAGATAGGCATGATTTTCCAGGAGCCTCTAACAGCATTAAACCCAGTATTCACTATAGGTAACCAAATGAGTGAAATGTTCAAGATACATAAGTTAAGGATTAAGAGGACTATACAGGAAGAAGTTATTGAACTATTAAAGAACGTTAGGATACCTGACCCGCAGAGAAGGTACTACTCCTACCCCTTTGAGTTGAGCGGCGGCATGAGGCAAAGGGTAATGATTGCTATGATGCTTGCCGGTAGACCCTCACTACTCATAGCTGATGAGCCAACAAGTGCTCTTGACGTAACTATTCAGGCACAGATACTTAAGTTACTCATGGACCTAAGGAACAAGTACAATATGTCGATACTTATCATAACTCACGATCCAGGAGTAGTTGCTGAAATGGCTGATAGAGTAGCAATAATGTATGCTGGGCAGATTGCTGAAGTAGGTCCTGTCAGGGATATCTTCCTGAACCCTCAGCACCCATACACTAGGGGTCTCTTAAGGGCCCTACCGCTAGGACATAAAGAGGAGAGAGAATTAGAGAATATTCCAGGAAGGGTCCCAAACCTCATTAATCCCCCACCGGGATGTAGATTCCACCCGAGATGTCCTTACGCAATGGAGAGATGCAGGAAGGTGAAACCTAAACCTGTTGTAATTTCTGATGAGCACTACGTCTTCTGCCACTTACTTGGGGGTGAGTGATTTTGGTTAGGGATGACTTAATAATTGTTAAGGACTTAAAGAAATACTTCCCGATTAGAGCCGGGTTGTTTGGGACTAAGGGTGTTTTTGTTCGTGCGGTTGACGGCGTATCCTTAACAATAAAGAGAGGAGAGACCTTCGGTCTAGCTGGTGAGAGTGGTTGTGGTAAGAGCACTTTTGCTAGGTTACTCCTAAGGTTGATAGAGCCTACTGCAGGGAAGGTATTATTCGATGGAATAGACCTATTTTCATTAAGTAAGAAAGAATTAAGGAAGCTTAGGAGGCGAATGGGAATAGTATTTCAGGATCCTAAATCGTCACTTAATCCAAGAATGACTATATATAACATCCTGAAGAGACCTCTAGAGATACATGGGATTGGTAGTAGTAAGGAAGAGAGGTTGAACATGATTATAGAAATCCTAGAGAAGGTCGGTCTAGGAGAGGAGCACCTAAATAGGTACCCACATGAACTTAGTGGAGGTCAGCAACAGAGGGTCAGTATTGCTAGAGCTATAATAACTAAGCCTGACTTCGTAGTCCTCGACGAACCGACCTCAGCTCTAGACATCTCAGTTCAGGCACAGATACTTAACCTTCTCGTTAAGCTACAGAGAGAATTCAAACTGACTTACCTCTTCATAACTCATAACCTGATGGTTCTACAGTACATTAGTGATAGAGTGGGGATTATGTATCTAGGTAAAGTTGTTGAAATTATGAATACTAGGGATGAGCTGAACTTAGGTAAGGTATACCATCCATACACAGCATTCCTAATGCTTTCAATACCAGCAGTAGATATTAGGGAGAGGAGGAGGGACAAGATCATAGTACCTGGTGAAGTTCCGAGCTCCATTAATCCACCCACAGGCTGTAGATTCCATCCTAGGTGTCCATTCGCTAAGGAAGAATGTAAGAGTAAGGAGCCACCATTACTAGAGATCAGGAGAGGGCACTACGTAGCCTGCCACTTCCCCTCAATTACGGAGGAGAAACTCACTCCTTATGTTGAGGAGAGAATGGAGAGTATTAGGAGGTTATTGAGGGGTGGGTCATGAGTTCGAAACTTATTGAGAGGTTAGAGAGTGAGTTAGTTAATCTAGTTAAGTCATTCCCTGCTAAGGTAGGTGTGGGCTTTAAGGATCTCAAGACTGGTGCGGAATACTACATAAATGGTAGGGAGAGGTTCCTAACTGCAAGTGTATTCAAGGTCTTCGTCCTGATAGAGCTGTATAATCAGGTCGTTAAGGGTGAGTTAGACCTTAGAAGGAGGTATAGGATCTCAGAGAAGGTTAAGGTGCTTGGGTCAGGAATTCTTAAGGAACTAGATGAAGGACTTCAACCAACTCTGAGGGATCTCGCTAAGCTCATGATGATTCTAAGCGATAATATAGCTACAGACATAATTATGGAGTTACTTGGTAAGGATAGGATTAATAGAACAGTGAGGGAAGTACTGGGCTTAAGGGAGACTAGGGTCTACTTAACTACTGGAGAGATATTGCTAGACATGGCGGGAGCTAATGACTGGGAGACTGCTAGGAGGAACTTTGAGGAAATGAGGATTAATAAGGGTGGTAAGTGGGAGACAGATCTCGAGTATAACAACGTAACAACACCTGAGGAAATGGTTAGGACTCTAGAGCTCCTCTACAGAGGTGAAGTACTTACACCTGAAGCATGTCGTGAGATACTTGAAATTATGAAGGCTTGCCAGACAGGTGAAGCGAGGATTAAGCGGTACCTACCATATAATGTTAAGGTAGCTCATAAAACAGGGACGATGCCTGGTGTAGTTAATGATGCTGGAATAGTGTTTACGGAAAAGGGAGACTACGTTCTCGTGGTATTTATTAACGGTCTTAACTATGAGAAACTCCAGTACGTCCCTCTAGGAGAGGAGCTCATAGCTCAAATATCTAAGAAAGTATATGACGTGTACACGAAACTGACCTAACATTAACTTGAAAATCTTTAATCATCCACAAGCACGTATCAGGGTTTCTAAATGGGGTGAAGAGTGCTTTAGGGGAAACATGTCCTTGATGAGCGTTCATCATTAATAATAGTGTCGCTTTACTGTATGATACCCCATCTCTTTAATAGTGTGTTTTCGAGTAATGTGATGGCTTGTTGGAATGCGTAGGTTAGTATACCTATTATTATGAGTAGTGCTATTACTTCATCTACTCTTAGCGTGGAGTAAGCATACATCATTAATGCTCCGAGGCCATTACTTAATGCTATGTACTCTGTCACGAACCCTAACCTCCAGCTATGACCTGCTTCATACCTAAGTATTGTTGCTAGGTGAGATATGGAGAGAGGAAGTATTATGTGTAGTACAATATATGTGTTTGATGCTCCATCAATCATAGCTGCCGCTATTAATTCGCGGTTAATGAATTTATGTGAACTCATGAATGCGTAAATTATTGGGAATGCCGTACATATTATGATTGCTGTTACGGGTAGCCAATCATTCAGTCCCACCCAGATCATGAGTAATGGTACGAATGCGAAACTAGGTGTTACAATAATGAAAGCAACGATCGGGTAGATCAGGTTCTGAAGTAGTCTACTCAGCAGTACTAGGATACCCAGTACTATACCCAGTAGTACCCCTACCACGTAGCCAATAGTTACTCTTATAACTGTGTACAGCATGTTCTCTAAGAGATTCATCCTCCTGAAGAGCTCTATCAAAGCATAAACTACCGTGTGTGGGTATGGGAACAAGTATTTTGGAGTGAAAGATGCTAGTAAATACCAAACAGCAATAAGTAAGATAGGGGATAAGAGAGTGTAGAGAAGCCTCCTATTCATTGCTGAATTAACCCTAGATCCCTTAATATACTTAATTCAACGAATTCATCAACATCGATAACGTGATCTATCGCACCATACCTATGTAGGAGATCCGCGTATTGCTGGATAGCTGTCCTATTTACCTTCACGCTATAGTCTAGATACTTCATGGATTCAGACATAATGTCAACACTTGATGCTAAATGCTTAGCCACAATTACTGCAGCCTTATCTGGGTTCTCCTTAATGAAGTTAATAGCTCTGTAGATAGCGTACACAAATTTCTTAACGATATCTCTGTGATTGATCAAGAAATCCTTCCTCACGAAAATACCTGATCCAGGCATGCCCCTCCATAGCTCCTGACTCGTTACTACCCTGTAACCCCCTAGTCTCACAGCGAGTGTAGCGTAATGCTCAGGTAGGAAACTAGCCCTGACTTGGTGGTTAAGTAAGGCATTAACAGCTACGAATGGAGGCATCTTGACTAAGTCAAAGCTAACATTGTATTCATCCATAACCATGTGTGCTAATAACCAAACTGGAGAACCAGGACCAGAGACTGTTGCCTTAGCACCGCTTAACTCTTCTATATCGCTTATGTTTTCATTAACGACCATAGAGTATCCATGGAGGTGCGTCATCGCGACTAGAACAACAGGTACACCACGAGAGTACATCACCATTACTGGGCCAACACAAGCTAGAGCTATATCGAAGTCCCCACGACTAAGCGCTACAGCTAATTCCAAGCCAGTACTGAAGGTCATATACTCAATATTCAACCCTAACTCCTCGAAGTAACCATTATCTAGTGCTACCCAGAAAGCTGCTGAATGGTCGTTCAGCTCAACACCAACAATAATTTCCTTCCCGCTCCTCATTACTGTATAGGCATGAATATAGTATAGCCCACTAGTAAGTACAGCAACTATAGCTAGTAACGCTAAGACCCTAAAACTTACCCTCACGTTAATCACTCTGTTTAAACCATAGAGATATCTCCTAAAAAGTCTTACGTTACTCCGTAAATAAACTAGTTTAACAAATCAATTAGAACATTTTATTGCGCAAGGCATTAATGAATAACTACGGGGATTAAAGGGTTTAATGTGTGTAGTGGAGTCGGGTTTTACTTCCTATATATAAGTTACTTAATACCCTGACTATTGGGGGTTTATATTGGGTAATCTCTACATAGATTATGCGATCCGTAACCATGCTTTATCCCTAATGCGTGAGTATGGTGTTGACCCGCATGAAGTAATTTATTGCTACTCGCGAGCAGGTCAAGACTTAAAACTACCTAGTAATGACTACGCCTTAATTAGGGGTCCTGAAGTCCTACTTACATGCGTTTATCGGGGATCTATAGGTCAAGCATTTACTGTTTCACCTCGAGAATACCGTGGCAGGATAGTGGATCTGTTAAATCTTGATCTCGGAGTTATTAATAATCGAGCGCTATTCTATGCTTTCCTTAATGCTTTCTACCGTAGCCTAGGCTTAATTAAGAACACAATTCATTGCGGATCACACAAGCCCGTTAAATGCGGTGTAGAGTTAGCTAGGTATATACTATCCAGTTACGGTGTAGGTAAGCGGGTTCTCCACGTAGGTTACCAGCCAGCCCATATCGAGTACTTGGCTTACTACCTAAGAGATAACCTCCTAGTTACTGACCTCAGAAGCGATACCGTCTGGAAGTATAGGTACGGTAGGTTAGTATACGATGGATTATTCGATGATCCATATATTGGGACCTCAGACATTATCCTCGTAACAGCGAGTAGCGTCATCAATAAGAGCTTCTGGGGAATAATCAGTAAAGCACACACCCTAGGTAAGGAAATAATCCTGTACGGTATCTCCGCACCAGTACTTGCTTACTTCATAAGTAAATTCACACCCATCAAAATCAATATCTTCTGCCCATACTCAAAGTAGTGATACATATCTAATCAATTATGTGCCTCGATAACTACCATATAATGAGTTAAAAACCAGTTTATAATTACGTGGGGAGTTCTTAATTAGAATTTAACGAAGTTCTTACCGGGAGCTCCACATACTGGGCACTTCGGTGGTGGTTCCTTATCGACATGTGTGTAGCCACATACTGGGCATATCCAGATGTTCCCGTCTAGGGGCCAATCCCTTCCCTGATCAACATACTTCTTTGCTTCCTTGAAGAG
>QMWS01000030.1 GCA_003661745.1 Thermoprotei archaeon
ACACCTAATAGACTCCCACATCCGAGAACTATAACGTCGGCACCGTCCTCAGTAATGGCTTTTTTTGCTTCCTGATATAACGCATCTACTAATTTATTAAAATCTTTCTTAATATCTAAAACTTTTATGTCAACAGAACGTACACTGGCTAATTTGTTTTCAAGGCCATAGAGTCTTACTCTGTCTAATTTTGGGCCCTTTACGTTCTCTCCTCCAACTGTAACTATTGAGAACTTTCGGCCTAGCATAGATGCGAGATGTATACTTGCTTCATGAAGCCCGACAACAGGTATTTCGAGTTTCTCCTTCATTGCGATAAGGCCAGGGTCGGAATGACAGTAGTCAATGACGGCATCATAACCCTCTTCCTCAGCTTTTTCGGCCTCCAGTAATGCTTCAAGCTCGGCCCATGTAGCATCGTAAGTACATTCTATGGATTCAGGACCCTTTTTAATGTTAACCACGGTAATCTCAGTATCCGGATCCTTATATTTTTCATACGCCTCTCTAATCATTTCATTCCAGATGTTTGTAGAAACAGGAACAATAACCTTTATACGCATATTTGCACCATACTTACTAATTGGTCAAGATTATATTTTTTGTTGAAGAACGTAATTCGCTATAGCCCCTACTAGAACAGCCTCATCAGCGCTATGGCATGGAGATATTATGTATTCAAAATACGTCATTAACCGTAGAAGTTCTAATCACGATTACCTTAGGCAATACTCTGGAGCCACTGTATCTGGCAGAGTACCTGCCTCCTAAACATGTTCCTCTTAAGCACGTATACCTTCCACACCACCCAGCTCCTTTACTTCGTAAGTTGTAAGGTTGAAAGCATATATCTACAATCATGTGTGAGGACATGTACCTGCAGGCTTCGTCAAGCAGTAATTCACTTACCTGATCTAACACTACTTCGGAGAGTACATAAGTTTCCTCAACCTCCATAACATCATATTAGCTTTTAATATGTGACAGTTTAATGTGAGTGGTTGAGATGAAACAGCTCAGCATTCTCCTTCCGTACTACTGGGTTAGGGTACGTAAGGGAGAGACAGCCCAGACAGTGTGCTTACTTGTTGATGGGTACTTCATGAAGTTCGTGGAGTTCGCACCACGTAGGCTCCTCCTACTATTTCCTGAGAAGTTGCTGAAGCACCAGGTAACACCGTCAACTAACGGCTTCTCAGTGAAGCCTTCACAGAAGGCTGAGGAAGTTATTGAGTTAATTCAAGAGACTTATAAGGAACTGCGTACGTATAGCTTCCTTGACCCTGCGAAGAGAATTATGAAATCTAAGCTAAACCTAGTCCTCCCACCTAGAAGGACTGTAGTGAGCTGGAATGAAGGTGAGGTGAAGGGTGCACTAATGATTTATGAGATGTTATTCGGTAAGGCAGGCATGAGTGAAGGAATATCACTTCAAGAATACAAACTAATCCATCTAGCAGTCAAGGTCCTAGCTAGGGGGCATGGCTGGGTAAGGGGAGTGACTGAGCTGAAGGTTAGGGCACCAAAACCTATACCTAAGATATATGAATTCCTCTACAGAGTAGATGAGGGCTTTAGGGAAGCTATGAATGAAGTTCTGAATCGTGCAGAAACCTAATGTATCGCGTTATATGTTATTACTAATGTTAAATATTGTATCATGAAAGTAGAGGGGACCGGTCAAGCTAGTAAAGATAGGTTAGGAAATTGAGGGTCTATGTAAACTAACGTAAGTCTATACCTTTATGCCTGGCTTTTCCGCGCGTACCAGTGTCATGCCCAAAACTTTTCACATGCAGCGATCATGTTAAGACTACCTAATAATTCCTTATCTATATTATGGAATTGTATACTCAAAATGTTAACTCTAAAACGCTGATAACTATACTAAGAGAAACTTATAAAGCTAACAGTAAGAGGATATGGGGTTATTAATGGATCAGACAAAACTTGATGAGGTAATTAATAAATACCGTAATTGGTCATTAAAAGTACTATCTGATTTAATATCTATACCTACAGTAAATCCTCCAGGCTTAAATTATGGTGAATTTGTTGAGTACGTGAAAAATATATTATATGACTTAGGAATGAAAGTTGATGTCATTAAAGTTCCTAAGGATATAGTAGCTAAGTATTATCCAGATTACGCCGACTATCCTAGATATATATTAATTGCCAGAACAGGTAGTAAGAAGCCTGTAGTACATTTTAATGGTCACTACGACGTAGTCCCGCCTGGTACTGGATGGGATACCGATCCATTTAAACCAGTAATTAAAGACGGCAAGATATATGGGCGTGGAGCATCGGATATGAAAGGAGGTATAGTAGCATTCCTGTTAGCAATCCGTGTATTCAATGAACTATTTAATGACTTTAACGGTAGCTTAGAAGTAGTACTAGTTCCAGACGAAGAAATAGGAAGTTTAACTGGTACCCATTACATGCTAGAAAACAACTTAGTGATGCCAACATATGCCATAATTTCAGAACCAAGCGGAGAAGATAATTTATGGATAGGTCATAGAGGAGCCTTAAGAGCTTATGTAGAGGTCTACGGTAAGCAGGCTCATGGCTCAACACCATGGCTTGGTATTAATGCCTTTGAGTACATGGTTAGAGTCGCTGAGAAATTCATTAATGAATATACCCGTATGATTGAAAGCAAGGTAAGTAGTTACGCATATGATGATCCTAGAGGTGCTAGACCGAGCATTACCTTAGGTGGGAAGGTGTTGGGAGGTAATAAGGAAAATGTCGTGCCTGGCTATTGTGCATTCTCGATAGATCGAAGATTAATTGTCGAAGAAACTATTGAAGAAGTCGAAAATGAGTTAAAGGATTTCATAAATAAAATACAGGAGGAATTTAGTAATGTCAGACTTAATTTAAAGATAACAGGTAAAAAACCCCCAGCAGTAACGGACCCCAAAGGAAGGCTAGTAAGTACTGTTTCTAATTCTATTAAAAAAGTTCTCAAAAAAGACCCCCGCGTGACTGAATGTGTTGGCGGTCTGGATACGCATTTCTACGCTAGCAAAAACATTGAAGTTGTAACATACGGTCCCGGACCTGTTAGTACAGCACATGCGGCGAATGAGTATCTCAATATAAATGAGTTATTTAACGTAGCCAAAGTTTACGTGCTGACCATGAAGGAACTACTATCCTAAGCTTAACTCGTTTTTAAATTAACGGAAAAATAAATTGGAATTTTGACTATTCTTTTCCTAGTTTCTTTGCCAGTTCTTTGAGTTCTGGGGTTACTTAAACACGTACTGTAGAAATATTTCAGTATTCTTGACTAACCGACTATAGCGAACTCCTCTATGAGCCTGCCCTCCTTGAACCTCCTCAGAGTCAGCCTCTCAGCCTGAGGTATCGATGGCCTACCGTCAAGTAACCACTCAGTTATTATCTTACCTGTTACTGGTGCTAACATGTAGCCGTGACCACTGTAACCGCAGGCTAGGTAGATGTTCTCGTACTCATCAACAGGGCCATATATTGGGTGGTGGTCCGGTGATGTCACATAGTATCCTATCCAGTACCTCAGCACCCTTATGCGCTTAATCCACGGGAACCACTTAGCCATAGCACTCACTACCTTAGGTAGGAAGTCTATCCTGACAGATCCCAGTGGTTGCTCTGGCTCCTCCTCAATCTCCCTAGCAATTATGAAGTTGCCCTCCTTAGTCTGGACTATATATGGTGCACCACCAGCGTCCCAGTCAATAACTAGTGGCTTGAATGCAGGTTTGAATGCTTCAGTAATCATTATGTGTCTAGGCAAATTCTTCAGGGGTATGTCAACACCTATGCTCTCCATCAGTTTCTTACTCCCACTACCTGCAGCCACTATGAATGTATCAGCCTCTATTGAGCCCTTATCAGTCACTGCAGCCTTAACCTTACCTCCACCTGCAACTAGTTTTCTCACAGGCGTGAATGTCATGATCCTAACACCCAACTCCTTACAAGCTTTTATGTATGCGTGAAGGGTATCGAATACGTAGGACTTACCTGCTGTCGGGTCGTGGAGGGCTGCTTTCGCCTCATCAGCTCTTATAGGAGGCACCAATTCCTTAAGCTCCTCAGGACTCACGACTCTCGTAGGAACCCCCAACGAGTTGTGTAGGTTAACCAACTTCTTGAACAATTCAACACTCTCCTCCTTTGATGCTATCCAAACATACCCTCCTTGATCGAATTGTAGCCCGTACTTACCCAACTCTTCAGGCTGTGAGAGCTTCTTCCATAGCTCGATACTGTTCTTCATTAGGACAACATGCTCCTCGGAGGTGAATGAGGCCCTGATACCTGTAGCACACCTGCCTGTTGATCCGGATCCTATGTAGTTAGCGTCAACAACAAGTATGTCCTTGATACCACGCTTAGCTAGGGTATAGGCGATTGATAGACCACTAATGCCGCCCCCTACTATTAAGATGTTAACCTTCACTTTCTCTCACCTCCCACATCCTTACTCTTAAGGAATAGCTCTAATGGTATAGGGACTACCGGAGGTCTAGTTACAGGTAGTGTGATCTCGGTAGGCTTTTTGCCTAGCTTCCTAGCTAGTAACCTAATGAGTAGTGGTATGCATGTCCTCCCCTGACAGGGCCCCATGCCTATCCTTAGCCTCTTCCTAAGACTCTCGAGGTCAGTATAGCCTTCATTAATAGCTCTCTCAACATCCTCTATAGTTACGTCGTTACATCTACAGATTATCGTTGGGTGCTTCCTCATTTCTCCACCCATATAGCCCTCACCTCCATAGCTAGCTCCTTAGGTACCTCCACAGTCACGACCCAGGTCTTGTTCCTCTCCCAAGCCCTAACCACCCTACCCTTACCTAAGCGCCTGCCGTCCCTACCCAGTAGCCAGACTTCCTCACTCACCTTAGGTGCTGGCAGGAACTCATGGGGTACGGTGACTAGGGCTTTATCAGGCTTCGATAGATCTACTACGAATATAGCTAAGCCGGGGCAGAGCGCTACGCAGGTCCCACAGCCGATGCACTTCTCCCAGTCGACCTTAGGTATGTCTATTATCTTCTCCATAGTTATTGCCTTGAGGTGGCATGCATCAACGCATATGTTGCACGGTATGAGCTCGGGGCACTCAACTATAGCTACAGGGCCTTTAGCTAGTCTCTCCTCAGGCGGTAACAAGCCAAGCTTTCTCAGTTCCTCAGTACCTATGATGCCTGTTGACCTAAAGTTCAGGGTATTCTCACCCATTATCTCACCCCGAATGAAACGAAGGGTGGATTCCACTTCCTAATCTCCTCCATCTCCTCCTCGCTAACGGTCACTGACTCCTTACCAGCCTTAGCTCTTGCCATCAGTGGTGAGGCCCTATACTCATCCCACAGGAACTTCAGCAACTTCTCACGCCTCTCAATGACCTCTGCCTTAGGGCCTGCTAACTTCGTTACTACCGATAGCCCTGCTATCTCACCCTCCAACATCGCCGTTGTCGCCTCCTCAATGCCTGAAGCATCACCTGCTATATACATGCCGGGAATACTGACCTCGAGGTACCTAGTCCTCAGAGGCACCGGGCCACCAGCTTCAGGAACCCACCGCATCACAGCTCCTGCCTGAGCGAAGAGCCTAGTGTCAGGTGTTAAGCCTACCGCTATGAGCACTAAGTCACACTCAATATCCTTCTCGGTACCAGGTATTGGCCGGAACTTCTCATCAACCTGAACTATGGTTGCACCCTCAACTCTCTCCCTCCCCCAAACAGCCTTCAGCGTGTGCCTAGTTAGTATCGGGATGCCGTACCTCCTGACCTTAGCTGCATGAACGAACCAGCCACCTATCTCTGGTAGGATCTCAACTATTGCCTTAACCTTGGCCCCAGCCTGAAGTAGCTGGTAAGACACGATTAGCCCTACGTTACCTGAACCTACGGTAAGTACCTCGTCACCCGGTAGGATCCCGTACTCATTCATAAGTGTTTGTGCTCCCCCAGCACCCATGACTCCTGGTAGATCATTGCCTGGAAATGTGAGAAAGTTCTCTGATGCGCCAGACGCGACTATTACTGCCTTCGGCTTAACTCTATAGAGCTTATTCTTGCCTGCAAGACCTACCCAGCCACCCCTAAATATTCCGTAAGCTACGGTCTGAAGCAGTACCTTTATGTTAGGATTCCCCATTACCTTCCTGCTTAATTCCTCACCTATCTGAAAACCCCTGAGTCCTCCGAAGAGGTCCTTAGAGCCGAAGAATTTGTGTGTCTGCTTCAGGAGCTGCCCACCTAGCTTGAAGTGCTCATTAACTATCACGGTCTTTAAGCCGTACTTAGCTGTAGCTAGTGCGGCTGAGAGCCCTGCTGGTCCACCACCAATTACTAAGACATCAGTCTCAAGCACTTCCTCATCCTCGACGTCGCTCTCGCCTCCGTTGGTAGGTATTTCAGCTAGCCCCTTCTGCCTCTCAACTTTAACGCCTTCCCTAACAGGCTCAATACATGTCCTCGTATTTGGTATTCCGTCGACCTTCATGAAGCAACTACTGCACTTACCGATCATGCAGAAGGCCCCGCGCGGCCTCTTGAGCTTGATGCTGTAGGAGAAGATGTCAACACCAATAGCGTAGAGAGCTGCAGCGATACTCTCTCCTTCATAAGCTTCTACTTCCCGTCCTTCAAAGAAGAACTTCACCTTTCTACCGCGTTTAAACGTTAGAATCGGGTGACTCCATATACGCCTGTCACTCAATAAGTTTCGTGTGCATGGCAAAAGATAAACCACCCTCCCTCTATTGAAGGATAGTTAGAAAAGTGTTTCGCGACTATACATGAATTAGATCAGCATCAACTAAGCAATAGATGTAGCTACTGAAGTAACCAGCAATCACAGGCTCATCATATAATTAAGAATATTAATGTAAAGGTCACAACACATTTATGTAGTAGTAACTCATTAATGATACCTGCACCCAAAGGCACAAGACAGAGTAATTTATGTAAATCTGGATCATTACAGAAGACTATTTAATAGATAGTAATGTGAGTCTTTCATTCAATGTCAGACCTCTAGAAGCTCATTGTACTATATTTCGCGGTAATTCATTTATTATACCACGGATAAGTACTATGATAGAGGTGTTTTCCCTTGCCTGAGCCAAGACCTATGACTAGAGATGCTCTAATGTCTGCTTTCGGTGGGGAGTCTATGGCGCACATGCGTTACTTAATATTTGCTGACATAGCTGAGAGGGAAGGGTTCCCTAATGTGGCACGACTATTCAGGGCAGTAGCCTATGCGGAGCAGGTACATGCGGGTAACCACTATAGGAGGCTGAAAGACCTTAAGCAAGATGCAAAGGTAGTTGCGGGAGCCACCTTCGGTCCCGGTAATACATCGAAGAATTTGGAGTTAGCCATCATGGGTGAGGAATTCGAAGTGGAGGAGATGTACCCAGTATACATTGAGATTGCAAAGACCCAGGGCGATAAGGCTGCAGAAATAAGCTTCCGATACGCGTTAGAGGCTGAGAAGATCCATGCTGAACTCTTCAAGGAAGCAAAGAAGTATGTTGATCAGGGAAGGGATTGGCCCCTAGACGGGAACATCTGGATATGCCCAGTATGTGGCTACACACATGTCG
>QMWS01000031.1 GCA_003661745.1 Thermoprotei archaeon
CTCCATGTCTGATCTTTTTACTCTTCTTACTGCTAGTATTCCTTTCTTTGCTAGGTAGTGCTGAGCAACATCATCAATACCCTTCTGACAAATCACAACATTAGCACCAACAGAAGCAATCTTTTCGACTTTCCCCCTGAGTATGTTTTCCTTCTCCTCTATGAACTTCCTCATCATGGTTGGATCTGTAATCCTGATTTCAGCATCGATTTCAGTCTTTTCTATCTCTAGTGGCGCATCAATTAGGGCTATTTTGGCGCTTGCGATTCTCTTAGGCATGCCTGGGTGAACGACCTCCTTATCAAGGACAATGCCGTATATTAGTTTCGTGTCAGCTAGTGAGCCACCGTGCTTCTTTATGATCTGGATGTTGTCAATGTCTACGTACTTCTTCCCGTCGCGGTCTTCAACGATCTGTTTAACAGCCTTGACGGCTATTTCGGCAAAATAGTCTCTCACGCCATGAACAGCCTTACTTGTTAGTGCTGTTGATGCTATCTTCTTGAGGGTTTCGTCGTCATTTAAGTCAACAGGCTTGGCGATTTTTTCGGCATATCTTGTTGCCTCTTCCAGTGCCTTCTTATATCCATTGATTATTATCGTTGGGTGGACGTCCTTAGCAAGGAGTTCTTCTGCAGCTTTTAGCAGTTCGCCAGCGAAGATTACTGATGTCTTTGTTCCGTCACCTACCTCCTCGTCCTGACCCTTAGCTATCTGGACTAGCATTTTCGCTGCTGGGTGCTGTACATCCATTTTATCAAGTATTGTAGCGCCGTCATTTGTTATGGTGACGTCACCGAGCGTATCGACTAACATTTTATCCATCCCTCTTGGACCATACGTTGTCTTGAGCATCTCGGCGACAGTTATCGCTGCCATCATATTCGTCCTTAGGGCTTCTGCACCAGTAGTCCTCTGGGTGCCCTCCTTAAGGATTAGTACAGGAATACCTGCGGTTGGAGTTACACCTCGCTGCTGGCTCATAATCCACTCCCTTGAGTTTATTTTGAAGGACCTCTATATAAGTTTTATCTCGGGCGACTGAGAACCCCGATGTTGCCTAGTATCAACTATTATTCTAGCCACTATTCTAGCCTAGGGATCTTTCATATATGCTTAAAACATCTAACACCTTAACATTTGTAGTAGGTGAGGAGGTAATATGGGGAAGGTAAGGACGTCGGTGGTTAAGAGAGTGGCTAGAAAACTATTAGAACTTTATCCAAATGAAGTTTCAGCGGATTTTGAGGCAAATAAGGAGCTTGTTAAGAAGTATGTCTACGTTAAGTCCAAGAAGCTACGTAATCAGATAGCAGGCTACTTAACGCACCTAGTAAAAATAAGGATGAAGAGAATGGAGTAGCAATCAACATCACTTTCGGAGTGAGAGACTCTTAGCTATAAACTTTTTATCTAGTAGCTCTCCTATTTATCCCTAGTGCTAATGTTTGACTTAGAGAAACACTTAAATGTTATCTGGTTGCTGGGAATTATGAATACTGTATTATGTTATACCCGGTGAAGCCGTAATGGTTAGGATTGCCAATGAGACGGTATATAATGAAGCTTTAGGAATACTTGAGAGTGAAGTGATTGCTATTATTAACGAACTTACCTTGAAGGTTTTTGTGTGTCATGATCAAGAGCTTGTTAATAGCATAATAGACGACATAGAAAAGTATCAAACCCCCAACTGCATTCTGCAGGTTGTTCCAAGGAATCTGATAGTATCCGAGAGACATGTTAAGCTAGCGGCATATCTAACCTTCAGGGCATTCGAGAAGGAGCGCAACATTAGCAGGAAGAAGTACATGGAAATGCTGCTATATCTCTTCGGTGAGAGGCAGATAGGTAAAGTAATTGAGAAAATGAGGCGATTTGGTAGATCCCCCTACCTAGTTATCGTAGCGTGTAGGGGTGTAGCTAACGAAATTACTGAAATTCTACGGAGAAATAACTTAATGCTGGAGCACTACTGTAGTAAGCTGAAGAGCAGAATGGGGGAGGATCCGCTAGAAGCTAACATAGACATTAATGCGGTGAGGAACGTCTTCGAAATATGTGGAACTGATGATATAGTTAAGGCGGTTCTCTGTAAGGTCTCCTCACTTATCTTGCAGGCTTAAATTCATATTAGGTAATGCTTAAATACTTACCCAAAATAGAAACATGAGTGATGAGGCATGTTCGAGGAGGAGTGGTGGGAGGAGGAAGAGGAAGAAGAGTGGTGGGAGGAAGAGGAAGAGTGGGAAGAAGAGGAGTGGTAACTCAAGAACTTGACGCAGAGGTACAATAACACCCTTATAAGCTACGCAAACTAATCCACGTAATCTCATGCAAAACCTTAATGAGTGCCAATCCTTAAACTCAGAAACTTAAAGACTATAGGATTATGAACAATATTAAGTTTTTGCACTTCATGGTTCTTAAACATTAAATTCAGTATAGTAGCAGTCTCTGCCCTAATTATGAGTGTTGGGAGTTAGTGGTAACTCAATGAGTGCTGATGGATCAGGGCCGGATGTCCAATATCATCAATAATCAATGCCGTCACCATTCATCATTTCCAAGTTAGTGGTGTATACGTACTTAAAAGTGGATATAGTAAAGAATGTCCTAGGCGGGGTAATCTAGGGTGGTTGCATGGTGAGAGTTGCGGTAATAGACTACGATGTGTGTAAGCCCCATAGGTGTAGGATAGAGTGTGTTAGGTTCTGCCCAATAAATAAGAGCGGTGGTAAAGCAATAGAGCTGCGGGATGAGCTAGGTGGTAAGCCACTAATATATGAGAACTCCTGTGTTGGCTGTGGTATATGTGTGAGGAAGTGTCCATTCGAGGCCATAACGATAGTTAACTTACCTGATGAGTTAGAAAAGAAAGTTATTCATAGGTATGGACCGAACGCGTTCAAGCTCTACGGGCTGCCGATGCCCCAGAGCGGGAAGGTCGTCGGCATCTTAGGGAAGAACGGAACTGGCAAGACAACATCAATTAGGATTCTTGCCGGTGAGTTAATTCCAAACCTAGGCAATTACGATAGAGAGGCTAGCTGGGATGAAGTACTGCAGTACTTTAGGGGCACTGAGCTTTACGATTACTTCAGAAAGGTAGTTAATAAGGAGATACGCATAGTACACAAAATACAGCACGTTGACCTAATAAGAAAGTACGTTAAGGGGCGAGTAGGTGAAGTACTAAGCAGAATAGATGAAAGGGGGCTGCTTAAGGAAGTCCGCAAGAGCTTAAGTCTCGATTCAGCATGGGATAATAAGGTAGGGCTGCTGAGCGGCGGTGAGCTGCAGAGATTTGCTATAGCTGCAGCAATACTCAGGAATGCTAGCGTCTACTTCTTTGATGAGCCTTCAAGTTACTTAGATGTGAGAGAGAGGTTAGCTATGGTTAGAGCCATAAGGGAGTTGCTACCGAAGAATGCCTACGTTATAGTAGCAGAGCATGATCTAGCAATACTTGACTATATCTCGGACTATGTATCGATTGTTTATGGTGAGCCAGGGGTCTACGGGATATTTTCGAAGATATATGCTGTCGGTTCAGGCATAAATCATTTCCTGCTAGGCTTCTTACCCGCTGAAAACATGAGGATTAGAAAAGAACCAATACTCTTTCACATACATGCTGAAGCACCTAACAGAGAAGTCGATACTAATCTACCATACTTAAGCTGGCCTAAGATAAAGAAGACATTAGGTAAGTTCGAGCTCGAGGTTGAGGGAGGCATGACATACAGAGGGGAGGTTATAGGGATTCTGGGACCTAACGCTATAGGCAAGACTACATTTATAAGGTTGCTGGCCGGAGAGCTCGAGCCTGATGAGGGACACGTTGTCACCGAAGGACTCAGAGTGAGCTATAAGCCTCAGTACGTTAAGGCTGAGGACTACCCGTGGGAGTATGTAGAAGAAGCTATTGAGGAACTAAGTAAGGAGGGGCTAGCATCATCAGAGTGGTTTCAGGTGGATGTCATAAGAAAGCTAGGCATACATAGGCTGAAGGAGAGGAGAATAAATGAATTAAGCGGCGGTGAACTCCAAAAGTTTGCCATTACAGTCGCACTCGCTAAAGAAGCAGACCTCTACTTATTTGACGAACCTTCAGCATTTATAGATGTGGAAGAGAGGCTTACTGTCAGTAAAGCAATAAAGAAAGTGTGTGAGGTTAGGAAAGTTGTGACGTTTGTTGTCGATCACGACTTATCGATAATAGATTACATAGCTGATAGAGTAATGGTATTCTCCGGCATGCCAGCTGTTAAAGGAAAGGCGCATAGTCCAGTAAGCCTTAAAGATGGAATGAACGCATTCTTAAAGGACGTAGGGATAACTTTCAGGAGAGACCCAAAGACAGGTAGGCCGCGAGTCAATAAACCAGGGTCGTATTTGGACAGGGAGCAGAAATCCAAAGGCGAGTTTTACTATGTATCAGCGTGAGGCACATCGCCTGTAATTGGGAGATGACACTAGCGTGAATACGTCAAGGTACATATCCGAACTAATTGATGAATTTCAGAAAGTACTACATAGTATTAAACCCTGTTTCAAGGACAGTAAGTACCTAGAGAGTGTGTGGAATAATGTCGTGAGCGTTAGCTTGATGATGCTGTCTGAGAACTTGAGCTCCGGACATCTAGTCGACGTAATGCGAACTCTTAAGTTTATTCTTGAAGCAGCAGTGCAATCGCTATACCTATTCGTGAAGAACAAAGGTGATGACGAGAGGATATGGCGCGAGCTGCGCGTGAGAGGCAAGCACGCGGTCAGCTTTAATGTACGTATGATAGCTAACTTACCTAACACACCCCGCCAGATAAAGAGAGGTATATTCAGAACATATATAGCAGTAGCTAAGTACAGTCACCCTGCACACGAAGTACTAACTAACCCAGCAATCCTTGCAGTAAAGACTGACGTCCCTAAGGAAATACTTGAGTTAACGAGACAGACGCTAGATTACGTAGCATACTTGGCCCTTAGGTTATGTAAGTTAAAGAATTGCCTAATACGCGCAGAGCTAAATCTACACATTATTCAGAGCGATGTCTGCAGTATGTACCTTGAAAGAGCCTGTAAGTACATTAGTAAAATCACTAAATCTTAAGGTACTTGAATCTTTAATAACCTTGAGCGCTATGTGTAAAGGGGTTTATATGGCGGAGAAGACAACAGTATCCGTTATTAAAGCTGATATAGGCTCGCTAGCAGGTCACCACATTGTCCACCCCGATACGATTGCTGCAGCAACTAAGGTACTAGCCGAAGCTAAGAGTAAAGGATTAATAATAGACTTCTACGTCACTAACGTGGGAGACGATCTAGAGCTCATTATGACCCACAAGAAGGGCGTTGACGCACCTGAAATTCATGAGCTAGCGTGGAACGCCTTTAAAGAGGCGGCAGCCGTAGCTAAGGAGCTAGGGCTTTATGCAGCAGGTCAAGATCTCCTAAGTGAGGCCTTCTCGGGTAATGTCAGGGGTCTAGGTCCCGGCGTTGCTGAAATGGAATTTACTGAGAGGCCCTCAGAGCCTATAGCCATATTTATGGCTGATAAAACGGAACCAGGTGCGTTTAACTTACCAATATTTAGAATATTTGCTGACCCATTTAATACAGCTGGTCTAGTAATAGATCCGAAACTTCACGATGGATTTAAGTTTGAGGTTTATGACGTATTCGAGGGTAGGTCAGTAATTCTGTCAGCACCGGAAGAGATGTACGATATACTAGCACTAATCGGTACGCCAGGTAGATACATAATTAGAAGGGTATTCAGGAAGAAAGATGATGAAATAGCAGCAGTAGTTAGCGTCGAGAGGCTAAACTTAATGGCGGGACGCTACGTAGGTAAGGATGATCCAGTGGCTATTGTTAGGGCGCAGTCAGGATTTCCGGCACTTGGTGAGATTCTAGAGCCGTTCTCATTCCCGCACCTAGTTGCTGGGTGGATGAGAGGTAGCCACCACGGACCGCTAATGCCTGTGCCCCAGAGATATGCAAAGTGCACGAGATTTGATGGACCTCCAAGGCTTATTGGGCTAGGGTTCCAAGTCAAGAACGGAAGGCTTATTGGACCTGCAGACCTCTTCGATGATCCGGCATTTGACGAGACAAGGAGATTAGCTCAACTGATTGCCGACTACATGAGAAGGCACGGACCGTTTATGCCTCATAGGCTAGGTCCTGAAGAGATGGAGTACACTACACTACCCTCAGTTCTAAATAAGCTAAAGGACAGATTCACTGAAGTTAAGGGAGCTATTAAGGCTAAGGAACCTAAGGAAAAGACAGAAATGCTCTAAGTTAAAACGATAATAGTTTTTATTTGCCTAATTAAATTACTAGCATAATCAATACGATGCTTAAGGTAGTTGATCATGAACATTGAGATAGAAATTAGAAAGAAGCCGTTAATCGTAATAAACTACAAGGCATATCCGTCATCATTTGGCAGCAAGGGGCTTCAAATAGCTAAGGCAGCTGAAAGAGTCTACAAAGAATTAGGAGGTAACGTCTTAATAATTGTTGCTCCGCCAGCAACGGAGCTTAGGTATTTATCTGAATATACTGAGGTACCCGTCTTTGCTCAGCATGCCGATCCAGTGAACCTAGGTGCTAATACAGGGTACTTGCCGCTAGAGGTACTTAAAGATGCAGGAGCTAGTGGTGTAATACTAAATCATAGCGAGCATAAGCTTAGACTCAGTGAGATAGAGTTTAATGTTGAGAAAGCGAGAAAATTAGGTTTAGTAGCGCTTATCTGCGCAGATACCCCCAAAGCTGCAGGGGCCATAGCTATGCTGAACCCTAACATTATAGCCGTAGAGCCGCCCGAACTGATAGGTACAGGTATAGCTGTTTCTAAAGCTAAGCCTGAGGTAATAACGGACACAGTCAAGATTATAAGGCAGGTCAATAAAAAGGTAACAATCCTTACTGGCGCAGGAATATCGAAAGCAGAAGATGTTAGAGCAGCAATAAGATTAGGCACAACCGGAGTACTAGTTGCCTCAGCGATAATGAAGGCAGAAGATCCAGTGAAAATAATTAGCGAGATGGCTGAAGCAGCTATGAGTGAATTCTACGGAGGAAGATAATCTAAATCCCTAATAAGTCGGCCATAGTGGACGCGGCATACCGAAAGTCACAACATTAATATTTTGGGTTAGTTTTATTTCCTACGGAAGGGCCCGTCGCCTAGCCAGGATAGGGCGCCGGCCTGCGGAGCCGGTGGTCCGGGGTTCAAGTCCCCGCGGGCCCGCCATGATTTTGTACCTACATTATTACTTTCATTAATTTCGGTTCTATTGAGTGTAGGTGTAGGAGTTCTTTTAAGCCTAGTAGTAAAAGATTACATCAAGGGTTAGGGAAGTCCAGTATACTAAGGTGATGCGGCACGGAACCGGAATACGGTAAGCAACATGGTAATGCAGTTCGTGAGCAGGAGTTAAGGTTAGCAAAAGAGGACGTGGTAAATGGCCTAATTAAGATACTCAAGAAGTTTGGCTTTAACTTATACAAGGATTATGTTCTTACCGTGGGTGA
>QMWS01000032.1 GCA_003661745.1 Thermoprotei archaeon
AGCTCGCTCTTATACCTACTCAGCGTTGCTAGTAGCCTGTAGGAGAAGTAAGTATCCTTATGTGGCGACATGGATATGTAGAGAGTCCTAACATCCCTACAAATGTTACTCCACAGCACCTTAACGTCAGCGAACGTTCGTTCCAACTCAGCACCCAGTAAAAGAAAGAATTAAGCGATTAATTAGACTGTTGGTTTTTCTCCCCTAATGCATTGGAATTAAGCCTGCTATTGCTGGTAATTAACGTGAAATAGCTAATAGTGTATTACCTCACTTCCCTCAGTGACGTGACTAACGTAGCTACTAGTATAGCAGTTATGCCGGCTAACTGAATTCTGGTATAGGTCTCACCTAATATAGTGCTAGCGAGAGCTAGTGCGCTGACGGGCTCTAGTAGGGCTATTATCGATGCGGCAGTAGCACTAACGTACTTCAGGCCCTCGATGTAGAGCAGTAAGGCTGCGGTGGAGCACACGATACTTATGTATGTAGCCCAGAGTAGGCCGTTGAGGTCTGTTGGCATAATGGAGGTACTGAATAGCAATGTAGTAATTAATGGTACAGCGAAAGCTGTAGGTAGGGGCTGAAAGATTATGTCCACAGTATTAAATCCCCTATTATGATAGTACTTGGAAACTATCACCTGCGCAGCATACATAACTGCAGGGATCATTCCTACCAGAAAGCCCGTAGCCGTAGCTAATCTAAGCTCGGGGTTCGACGTTATATATGCGCCTAAGACAGCTACGAAAGCTAGGAGTACTGATAGGCCATCAAACCTAGTTTTAAAGACTACTGGTGATGTGAGTGAAACAATTAATGGTGCGACATGAACTAGCGCAGCAGCAACACCAGCGCCATTAATTAGTATAGAATATGCGAAGGCGATTCTAAAGCCACCACACGCTAATAAGCCAAAGAGCAGTAGACCCTTACTCCACGGAGCACTTCTCTTAGCCAGCCATATCGGAAATAAGATTATGAAATCAACCATGAGCACGTAGAGAGCTAGAGTGTAGGGGTTAAAGCCTCCGCTGACGGCAAATACGGTTGCTACGCTCTCTGAGCCCCATAGTAAGGAGGCGGTAACTACCAGCGACAGACCTAGTGCCTTCTCCCTACTAACCAAGCGGTAGCAACCCCGAACAACGATGTAGTGTAGCAATTATGAATTTATCGCTGTGGCCTTAACGCATTAGCAGGGGGTCTTCACAGCCTATCTTACTTAGTCAGAACATAATTCATCTATCAGGGGTTTCCTACCTAAATACTCAGCTGCTGTGAGAACAGGCACGTCATTCTTTCTTGCTTCCTTAAATACTTCTGCGGTGCGTTCGCGCCACTTCTTCTCTCTTAGTAAGTGGTGATCATAAATCAGGAGCTTAGTTCCTGAGTTAATTATGGTTATAGCATTGTTTATTGCTCTTTTAAGGTTTATCCTATTGAGCATGTACGGGAAGAGGTATGTTGGGGGACCGTCAAGAATTATTACATCAGGCCTTGATTTAGCGATGTACTCTGCGTAATCCTCTATTGAGGGTCCCATTAAGTCGCTAGAGTAGAATATTACGTGATTACGCTTCTTAATTACTAGCGGCAGTACCCACCCTGTCCTATCGTACTCTATACCGTGGAACCAAGGCCCTATTACTTGAATGACTGTATCGCCGAATTCGAAGGTTCTCCCGTCACCCCAAACAACCTTAGTGCCATCGCGCAGTGATAGCTCCTTCACCCACGGCTTCTTAGACCATACCTCACTGACTAGCTTAATAAACCACTTCTTGCCCTTCGCCAGCAACTCCTTTCTACGACTACTGTAGCTGCCGAAATCCTTCGAGAGAGCTATACTTAACTCCTCAGTAGGGTCATCAAAGTCTGCCTCTTGAGGTTCGATAAGGAAGTTATTAAGAGTTTCACCTGCGAGAGCTAGCAGTTCTGAGAGAAATAACCTCGCCCTATCCCACTGACTCTCATTAATGTATTTGTTAGGATTCTTCAAGATGAGCAGCTTCTTAAGCAGTACGTGCTTATCATCGATGTCCGCATCCGTAGGGAGGAAGTGGTGGTCATAGTGATAGTGAGTAATTATTATTGCAACAGCTGACTTCAAGTGCTTCTCGATTATCTTGATAGCCCTCCTCCGGAGCTCAAACTTTTCAACAAGTGGGAGCGGATAGCTAGGTTGCATCTCAGCAGCACCAGGATCAATAATGACCGTCCCGGCGCCTGTCTCTACTGCTACTGAAGCACACTTTGCTCCTAGACTATCAAACCATAGGAGCTTAACGCCTAAGTCCTCAAGGATGCCCACAGCACTTCTCCCGACTGATATACTTACCAGCAATCCCAAATAATTAACGTGGGAAATACTTTTCATCTACAACTTAACCAACTATATGGTTGCGGTATGACGCGCTATGACTTAATAATTAGGGGCGGTTACGTAATAGACGGCACTGGAGCTCCCGCCTTTAAGGCAGATATCGGAGTTGTTGAAGATACCATAGTTAAGCTGGGCGACCTAAGTAATTGCTCAGCTGACTTAGTAATTAATGCTGAAGGAATGTACGTGTGCCCAGGGTTCATAGATATACATAATCATAGCGACTTATCGATATTTAAAGTACCTACAGCAGATAATTATGTACTTCAGGGAGTAACCACTATTGTCATAGGTAATTGTGGCTCATCACCAGCACCAGTAACTGAGAAGAACAAGGACTTAGTAAGAGAATTCATGTGGGGATTAGAAGCTAGTGACTTCCCAGTTAAGTGGAGGAGCTTTAGTGAGTACTTGAGTAAGTTGGACTTACTTAAGAAGAGCATTAATGTAGCTGCACTCGTAGGGCACGGCACAGTTAGGTCTGCTGTACTAGGTGCTGAGGACATTAAGGCTAGTGAGAGGGAACTTAAGGAAATGGCATTACTCATTGATGATGCCATGAAGTCAGGCGCCTTCGGCATGTCACTAGGGCTAATATACGTACCGAGCATGTTTGCTGACTTTAATGAGCTAACGTACTTAAGCAAGGCAGTAGCTAAGTACGGAGGTCTCCTAGCAGTCCATATGAGGGATGAAGGACAAGGCCTGATAGATTCGGTCATTGAAGTAATTACCATAGCTAAGGAGACAGGCGTGAAGCTAGAAATATCTCACTTAAAAGCCGTCGGTAAAGCCAATTGGGGTAAGGCAGCGACCGCTCTAAGAATAATTGAGGAATACGCATCGAGAGGCCTGGACGTAAGTGCCGATGCCTACCCTTATGAGGCATCATCAACTTTCCTCTCAGCAATACTCCCTAAGTGGGTCAGAGAAGGAGGAACGCCAGCCCTACTAAGTAAGTTGAGCAATCCTGAAGTAGTAGAGAAGTTGAAGGTAGATTTAATCAGAGAGGGCATCATGGGGAGTAGGAGGCTTGAGTGGTCAGACATAATGATATCTTCATCACTAAGCCACCGAGATATAGAGGGGTTGAGGCTGAGCGAAGTAGCTAGCAGGTGGGGTACCGATCCACTAAGTGCAGCAGTTAAGATCTTACTCGATGATAGAGGACTCACCGAGATGGTTGTTTTCGGTATGAATGAAGAGGAAGTCGCTGAGGTAATATCACACCCACTAGTAGCTATATCGAGCGATGGGCTAGTACAGCTACCTAGCAAGAGTAAGCCGCACCCACGCAACTACGGGGCATTCCCTAGGGTGATAGCTGCGTACGTAAGGGAGAAGAAGGTGCTTTCGCTACCTGAGGCTATTAGGAAGATGACTAGCCTGCCAGCAAGGAAGTTAGGGTTATGGGATCGGGGCATTATTAGGCCTAGGTTTAAGGCAGACCTAGTCATCTTTGACTTTAACTCAATTAAGGATAATGCGACATACCTTAATCCTCACAGCTACCCCACCGGCATTAAGGCAGTAGTAATTAATGGGGTAGTTGTAGTTGAGGAAGGAAGACACACAGGCAGTTTACCAGGTAAGTTGCTGAGATTCTGTGCTTAAGGTAAACTATTACTTTACAGCTACTTCCCCTCGCCCGGAATTATCGCAAGCTCTAACTCCTTAATACTGCTGGCGTCTTTAGGTACTTCCTTAAGTGATGTAATAAGGCCGAGTAAAGTGTTCCTAATTACCTTCTTAACAAATGGTGAAAGATGCACGGGCCTCCCATTGACTATGAGCTTAACATCATCTACTACAGGACAGCTTACCGCTTCACCATGTATATATGCTCTAGAGAATTCGAGACATGAAGAATACCCGCAATGCTTGCAGTTGAGCCCAGGTGTTTGCGATAGAATAAATTTAATGGCATTATCAATAATAAACTCAGCTAGCTCAGATATATCGCTGGGTTTGAAGATTCTCACGCTGCAGCCGCTCTGCACTTCATGCTGCTTCGGCTTCATCATAACAGCAGCTACCACATTGCCGGCTACTTCCTCCTTCAGCTCATCTAGCTCGCTTAAGTCACTAACTACAGCTAATATGTCGCCAAAGTTACTCTTTTTAAATCCCTCTGCAATTACTAGGCCGTAACTTCTCGGGAGTAAGGCAGTAGCGCTTCTCAAGTCATCGTAACATCCACGCAAGTACACAGCATTACCTGAGGAGCCCACAGCAATGACGGCATCAGCACCGCTTCCTAAGTACCTGCCCGTATCCTTGTCTATGTCTAGTCCGCCGTGTGCATGCTTCATTACAGCTACTTTAACACCCCTCAGAACTAACTCCTTGACCAGGGCTGATCCTATAGTGGTCTTACCTACCTTCCTCCTAAGAGACACTATACGTACTACGTAAGGCAGCATAACCATACCTCTATAAATATCAGAAGTCTAGCGGAGTTATTACGTTATCCATGCAGTACCTCAGTAAATATTATTAGTGATCTTCTAAGTATGGTGAATTAGGTGTTCTAAAATGATTAAGGAGAAAGACTTAATCATAAGTGGGGTTCTTAGGGTTGCGGAATTAATGGCTATTGCAGCTAAGACAGCTCCTAAGGCTAAAGGAGTTGATAATATAGTTGTTGCTGTAGTAACTGATAGAGAAGAACTAGAGAAGTTAGCTAGTAAGATGGAAGAGCTGGCAAGTCAGTACGGACACTTCTTAGCTAGGGATGCTGAGAATGTAAGGAATTCAGAAGCTGTAGTACTTATTGGTGCTAAGGTGGTTGACTTAGGGCTTAAGCAGCCGCCAGGATACGGCATTGACATTAATACGTACATGGCACTTGTCAATCTAGGCATAGCTGTAGGGTCAGCAGCTAAGGTTGCTTCAATGCTCAACGTAGATAATAGGATAATGCTGTCGATAGGTATAGCAGCTAAGGAACTAAGGCTAATTGACGCCGAATACATATTAGGAATACCTCTCTCAGCTAAAGCAAAGAACATCTACTTCGACAGGATTAAGAAGTAAGTTGACTGAGATGAGCAAGTGAGTTGAGATGAGTGAGGTGTCGGTACTTAGTGCTAGGGAACTCCTAGCTCTGGTTATGAGGCTAGCATACAGTAGGGGTCTAATAAACATTAAGGGAGGGAACGCCAGTATTAGGGAAGGTAATGGCTTCTGGATAACGCCCTCACAGATACCTAAGAACATGCTTAGGCCCGAGGACATGGTTTATGTAGGGCTTGACGGCGAGTGGAAAAAGGGTATTAAGCCCTCGATGGAGTACAGAATGCACTTAATGATATATAGGGAGTTTAGGGATGTTAATGCAATTATACACACCCACAACCCATATACTTTAGCTCTCTATGAGTCAGGGCTCTCGCTGGATCCAACGAAGTATATTGAAGCGTATTCTATAGGCGAGTGCATTGCTGTAGTACCTAAGCTGCCGGCGGGATCTGAAGAATTAGCTAAGAGCGTGGCTGATGCCATCAGGAAGTGCAGGGTGGCTGTACTGCTAGGCCATGGTGCAGTAGCTATTAGCAAGGACGACATCTTCTCAGCTCTAGATGCGTTAGAAGCACTTGAGGACATATCTAAGGTAGAGTTATTTAAGGTGTTGCTTAGTAGTAGGAAGTGCTTGAAGAATATCAATATCTAAAAATAAAATATCTTATGCTGAGTCCGACTCGGTGCTTAATGAATATAGGTGGTCTTATCCAATAGCCTGTAGGGTTGTCCGCTACCGTAGTTGCAGCCGCCGAAGCATAGCTGGAGCACTAGTATGTTTCTGGGATTATCCTTGAATTCTTCTAGACCCCTTCTTACTTCGTCAGGACCCTGCAGTACCTTAACCTTCTCACTAGCTCTGCCGCTTAGTTGCGGTACTTCCTCAGCCTCAACGTTAGCTATCTGCTCCCTGCCGATTAAGCTCTCCAATATCTTTAGGGTCTCCTGAGCAGTCAGAACTAAGTCGAGGTCCTTCTTCCTTGCCGCACATGAGGTAATGACTAAGGTTTTGTCGCCTATAGCGGGTCTCGGATACTCAGTAAGGTACTTGCTTAGCTCAGGGTAGAATTTCCTCACGTACTCGGACTCAGCACTGCTCACAGGAACTATCGCTGGCTCGCTCACCTTCTCAACACCTTCTAGTGGATCCCAGAGCTTAACCTCCTTAGCGCCAAGGAGCTTTAGCGAGGCTATTACCTTACCCGCATCTACCTCAAGTGCCTCAGCAAGACCCTTCAGCGCCCACCCATCAATTAAGATGCTGACGTCACCTGACTTAATTAACTCTAAAGCTCTTGAGATATCGTCCCTGTAGGTAACAGCTGCTACTGGGCAGTAGCCAGCGCAGAGGCCGCAGTGGATGCAGCCTACTTCAGCAAATTTCTTGAAGAACGGTGTTGTCACTATGATCGAGCTACCTCTGAAGCCGTAATCTAAGGCATTGATGCCTAGTAATGAGCATATCTCTACGCACCTGCCGCAGACAACGCACTTACCTGTGTCAAGCTTTAGCAGACCGTCGTCTATCACTTTTTCGGAGACCTTAATGTACTGGAATCTCCTCTCAAGCTCCTCTACGGGTAAGCCCTTAGCTAGGAACTCAATTATTGTTAAGAACTCGCCGACCTTTATTGGACATCCCTTAACGACAGCATCTACCTTAACGAATTTGTGGAGTGGTTCACCAAATATGTATTTCTTATCGAACCTCGTTACCTCACCCTTGTGCTTGTACATGAATGCGACTATACCGCCGAGTGCAGCGCAGCTGCCCAGAGCTATTAGGTACTTGCACTTCCTCCTGATCTCCTTTACCTTATTGACGTCCTCCTCCGAGGTTAATGCTCCCTCAATTATCGCTATATCGTAGTTAGCTGGCTCCTCTCCTAATCCTAGAAGTGGCTCACGAACTATCTCTACACCTAACTTCTCGAGCGTCTCTAGTACCTTATCTAATTCATTAACTATAGTGTACCTACATCCTTCACATGAGCTGAACGAGTATATAGCGACCTTCATCTCCACCACCCCTTAGTGAACCGCGCATGGAAGACACGGGTCATAAGACCTAACTAATGCTGCTGCATATG
>QMWS01000033.1 GCA_003661745.1 Thermoprotei archaeon
GTGATATTAGTGGCTGCTATCTTCGGTATTACACTATATATTATTTTGAGGGCCATGAGGTACTCTGTGTCTGAGTCAGTAACTTAATTAAGTTATACCTGAGAAATAGTCGGTGGTTTATTGAGGATATATGATCACTTGAGATTCTCATTTATGTGCAGCCCTCAGAGAGTTAGGGGAACTGGGCATAGGGTAGCTATCGTAGGTGCTGGCCCTGCAGGGCTATTTGCTGCTGGATACCTAGCCTGCATGGGTCACGAAGTACACGTCTACGATAAGCTCCCCGAACCTGGGGGACTGATGCTCTTCGTAATTCCCGAATTTAAGGTATCGATACCTAGGGTTAAGGGAGGTACATCAGAATTAGCTGACGTGTTTAACGTAAAGTTCTATACGAGAACTAAGGTGTTTGGTGGTGCGAGGAGTAAGGAGGAGGGGGACGCTTACGTCACTAAGGAGGTAGAGCTTAAGGACTTAATTAAGGACTACGACGCAGTCCTCATCGCTACAGGCACGTGGAGCGTGGGTAAGCTTAACGTACCTGGCGAGGACTTGAGGGGAGTGTACTCAGCTCTCGAGTACTTATTTAGGGCTAAGGCGGCAAGGCTAGGTCACATACCCCGTGATGAGGTACCTCAGCTTAGGGGGCGTAGGGTAGCTATAGTAGGCGGTGACATAATGGCTGTTGATGCCGCACTAGAAGCTTTTTATGACGGAGCTGGCACCATATACGTATTCTATGAAGGCACGATCAAGGACGTCCCAGCAGGTGAGTACTGCATAAGGTCCTTAACTGATAGGGGTGTTAAGTTCGTAGAACTCACCAAGCCTAAGTCGATAGTCGGTGATAGGGGTGAGGTAGCGGGTATAGAGCTAGCTAAGGTTGACCCACGTACTAGAGAGCCCATACCCGGCTCTGAATTCCTTGTTGATGTTAACATAGTAATTAATGCTACTGAAGTCAAGCCTACGCCACCAGTCGCTAACGGCTACTTAGGGATTAAGGTGAGTGGGGACGGCAGGATAGTGGTTAATGAGAGGCATGTAGCGGCTGAGAAAGTATTTGCCGCAGGTGACGTAGTTCTAGGTCCTACACGTGTAGGAGACGCAGCATTAGACGGCCTCTACGCAGCCGAGTCTATTCACGAGTACCTACTGTATGGTTGAGGTGGTCATATGGCTAAGCGCGTCCTCCACGTAGACGCAACACTATGCATGGGCTGCAAGACATGTCAAGGTGTCTGCGAATTCATACATAAGGGAGTACCTCTAGTAAGGGTTTACGAGCCACTAAAGGGGATATTTATGCCTATAGTCTGCAGGCACTGTGAGAAGGCACCGTGCGTTGAGGTATGCCCTACGCACGCCCTACATAAGGATGAGGAGGGTGTTGTGCTAGTAAATAGCTCTAAGTGCATAGGTTGCTTAATGTGTCTAGCGGTGTGTCCGTTCGGTGCACTAATGCTTGACTCAAGAACGAGAACTATAGTTAAGTGCGATATGTGCGTAGATCTTAGAGCTCAAGGCGTCCCACCCGCCTGCGCCTCAGCGTGCCCGGCAGCAGCCATAGCTTACGGAACTATCGAAGAGGTAGGTGACAAGATAAGGAAGAGGACAGCTGAAGTGCTTGTGAGGACTAGGTTCATGCCGGGCTACACGTTATTTAGGGTGCCTTAAGGTGAGATCTGTGAGTGAGGTAAGGCTAACACCTGTCATCTGCCCCTTCTGTGGGTTCGGCTGCAAGTTGTATGTAAGGAGCATTGATGGGGTTCCAGCAGGTATTGAGTTCTATGATAAGGGAGGTGTTAATGAGGGTAAGCTATGCCCTAAAGGTGTTGCAGCTGTCGATTTTCTGAGGCACCCTGAAAGGTTGAGGAAGCCTCTAAGAAGGGTTGGCGAGAGGGGTGAGGGGAGGTTTAAGGAGATAAGCTGGAGTGAGGCGATTAAGGAGGTCGCTACACGGCTAAAGGAAATTAAGAAGGTTTTTGGTGCAGAATCGGTAGGCTTCCTCTCGAGTGCTAGATGTACTAATGAGGAGAATTACCTAATGCAGAAACTTGCTAGACTTTACGGCAGTGGTAACATAGACCACTGCGCTAGGTTATGTCACTCAGCTACCGTCGCAGGACTAATTAAGTGTCTCGGCGCTGGAGCGCAGTCAAGCCCCTTCACGGACATCCTGAAGACTAGGGTAATTCTAGTATGGGGCTATAATCCAGCTGAGACGCACCCACTACTCATGAGGTATGTACTTAAGGCTAAGGACCTAGGCGCTAAGTTAATAGTTGTTGATCCTAGGAGGACGCGCACAGCTAGATTCGCGGATATTCACTTGCAGATAAGACCAGGTACTGACATAGCACTAGCTAATGCAATGATGAACGTAATAATCAGTAATGACCTATACGACAGGGACTTCATAGTTAGGAGAACTGAGGGCTTTGAGGAGCTAAAGAAGTTAGTCATGAAGTACACTCCTAAGTATGCTGAGGAAGTAACTGGGGTTACAGCAGCACTCATAGATGAAGCAGCTAGGACCTTTGCCTCCGCAGGGAGGGGGGTCATTATGTGGGCTATGGGCTTGACGCAGCATACCGTAGGTACGTATAACGTAGTGGCCCTAGCCGATCTAGCACTCCTCTGCGGATACGTAGGGAGGGAGGGGTGTGGCGTCTACCCGATGAGAGGCCAGAACAATGTTCAAGGAGCATGCGATATGGGCGCCCTCGTAGAATTCCTTCCTGGCTATAGGCCAGCAGCCGCTGAAGAAAAGAGAAAGGAAGTAGCTAAGTTATGGGGAGTTGATGAATTACCTGAGCCGGGGTTAACCGTAGTTGAGATGGTGAATGAAGCAGGCAGCGGGAGGATTAAGGCTATGTACATAATGGGTGAGAACCCGGTAGTTAGCGACCCTAATACAAGCCACGTAATTAAGGCATTGAACAACTTAGAATTCCTCGTAGTTCAGGACATATTCTTAACTGAAACAGCTGCTTACGCAGACATAGTATTACCTGCAGCAGCATATGCTGAGAAGGAGGGTTCACTTACGTCATCTGAGAGGAGGGTTCAATGGAGTTTTAAAGCAGCTGAACCGCCCGGTGAGGCAAGACCTGATTGGGTGATACTATCTTCAGTTGCTCGTGAATTAGGATTAAAGGGCTTTAATTACTCGTCACCTGAGGACATACTTAGAGAGATAAACGCTGTCGTACCCCAGTATAGGGGAATAACACCTGAAAGACTCAAGTCGAGTCCCGAAGGGGTTTTCTGGCCATGCCCTAGTGAGGGACATCCAGGAACTATGAGGTTGTATGAGGAGAGATTCCTGACCTGCAACGGTAAAGCGAAGTTAGTAGGTGTAGAGCACAGGGAGCCAGCCGAAAAACCCGATCGTGAGTACCCGCTAATACTAACTACTGTCAGGGTCGTCGGTCAGTACCATACGCTAACAATGACTGGGAGGTCCCTATCATTAGTGAGAAGGTGGCCTGAACCATACGTCGAGGTGAATCCTGAAGACGCAAGAAGGTACGGAGTAAGCGATGGTGATGAAGTATATGTAGTTACCCGTAGGGGGAGGTACAAGTGTAAGGTTAAAGTAACCTCAAGTATTAGGGAAGGCGTAGTTGCTATTCCATGGCATTGGGGGGCTAACATATTAACCATTGATGCCCTAGACCCGACCTGTAAGATTCCCGAGTACAAGGTATGTGCCTGCAGGATAGAGAGGGTAGGAGGTGGTTAGTTGTGGGTAAGAAGATAATACTTATCGACTTAAGCAGGTGCATCGGTTGCAGAGCATGTGAGGTAGCATGTGAGAAATTCAACGGTGCTTCGAAAATAACGGTGTTTGAGCTAGAGGACGTACTGACCATGCCGCTCAACTGTAGGCACTGCGAGAAGGCGCCATGCATAAGCATATGCCCAACAGACGCGTTATATACCGATGAGGATGGCGCAGTACTCCTCTCGCCACTAAAGTGCATTGGGTGCATGATGTGTGCTATAGTGTGTCCTTTCGGTATACCCGAGTTTGATGAATTGAATAAGGTCATGATGAAGTGTGATTTATGTAGGGACAGGAGGGCTATGGGCTTGCTGCCAGCATGCGTAGCTACGTGCCCTACTGACGCGTTAGTTTACGGCGACGTAAATGAAGTACTGCCGAGGAAGCGTGAGTACGTAGCCCAAAAAGCAATAATACTTAGTAAGGAAGTAGGTGATGTCCTACTTAAGTAGCGTTGGACATAGTGGTGTGCAGTATTGGGTACTGAAATACGGTACAACAAGGACAGCATGCCTAAAATAGACCCTAAGCTATGTATAGGTTGTAGGGCATGCTCCAACGCATGTCCATCGAATGCCATAGTCATTAAGGACGACCTGATTCAGGGGACTAGAAGCATTGTTTTAGACCTAAGCCACTGCATAGGTTGTAGAGCTTGCGGCGAGGTATGTATTAAGGACGCTATTGAATTTATCGAGGAAATCGAGCTGGTATCACTAAGTATGGGCAACCTCACCGAAGAGGTTACGTTAAAGCTAGCTAAGTGCCCGATATGCGGCAACTTCAGTGAATTTACTGAAAAACAAATTGAGGAAGCTAAGAAAGCACTCACTGACCTACCAGGCGAGTTCATTGAGGAGATAATGAAGTACCTACCACTCTGTAGAAAATGTAGGAGGAGGTACTTATTAATGAACGCTAGTGAATTAAGCTTGCTGAAGTTCATGCTTAAGGCGTTTTAGCTACATCATTACGTAAGTAGAGGTCACTCATCCTGTTTAAATTGAGGAATTCGACCTCAGGATTTCTCGATAGGTAGTGTACGGGAACGTACCTAGTACGCATGCGCGCGTATAGCTCAGAAACCTTCTTAATACGTAATTTCATTAATTCCCTAGTAGCCCGAATAGCTGCAACAGTTCTTACTCCAGCAGTGAGCGGTTCAATGTAGCCATTAGGCCACCTAGGTACGGCTGCATCATAACCAGCTAAAACAAACTCCTCAAGCTTCCTATACGTACCTAACGATATGTACGGGACATCAGCTGGTGCTATGTAAGTTAACTCACACGAACTATGAAGGAGCCCTGTACAGATACCAGCTAAAGGACCGTAGTCAGTAAGGACGTCAGTAACTAGCCTTACTGAGCATGGGAGGAGTCTTGCCAGCACCTTAGCCTGCTCCACATCCCTAACACAGACTATTATCTCATTAACGTGCCTAGTAAAGCGACTAATGATGCGTAGTATCAGTGGAGTACCGCCAAACGCTACTATTGGCTTATATATGCGCCCTAGCCTACTACCCTTACCTCCAGCCAAGACCAGTAGCGCCCTTCGGAGCCCCAACCTTCCCCACACTTAAGCCTCTCGCTTGCTACATTAAGATACTAGTTTACACCTTATTTACCCCTGCCCCACATTTCTTAGGGGCGGTATGAGGTTGCTGCTAGAGTCCTTCGGGGCTAGGGTACTTATCGAGTCAAGTGATGACTTGAGTGAAGTTGCTTCTGGCTTAAGAGACCTCTTTGCTAGGCGTTACATACCGTCATTCATAATTAGTGAGTATTCAGGCAGCAGCTACGATGCGAGAATTCATTGGGATGTCACATCGGGTGAGTTCAGAGTTAATGAGTACTCGCTTGGAGACGTGGATGAGTTTAAGATATCGTCACCGCCACCTAGACCATATACTTGCGAGTCACCTTACTTCTTCGTATTGCAGGTCTTTGCGAGGCAGTACCTGAAGAAGGGTTACTTAATGTTTACTGATGCAGTTTCATTTACTGACGGCAAGGGTGACGCATACCTAATTCTAGGCTATCCCCATGGAGGCAAGAGCAGCATACTGACTATAGCTTTAGCTAATGGATACTCACCGTTGACTACCGAGAACACCATAGTACGTGTCGCCAGCGGATACTTGGAAGTTGTCGGAGGTACTGATGTTTTAGTTTTGGATCCATATACCTTAGATAGGTATGGATTAGATCTAAGGGTTAAGCCTGATGGTTCTACAAGGCACGGTTATTTAATAGTAGACCTAGGTAAGAGAGTTAGTAAGTCGCTGTTTCCAGTAAAGATTAAATCCATCTACGTTGTCCACTGCTCCTTCTCATCGATAGGAGCTAGTAAGAAGCTAATTAAGGGAAGGAAAGCGATGAAGACCCTATGGCAATTCGCAACATCAATTATTAGGGGTATAGATTACTACGAGCCCTACCCATTATATCTCTCAGATGATAAATTAGATGAGCTGCAGAGAAGGTACCTCACTAAAGTATCTGCAATGTATGAAGGAAAATTCTACGAGATATTTGGATCTCATTTAGACGTTTTCAATGAAATAGTAAGGGAGCGATAGCACCCTTACTTGCACGTACTCCACAGTTCTCAGATAAACTCAAACATTTATGCTTACACTTATATGGTGCCTAGAATATAGCATTAGTTGATGTTGTTTGGAATTTGAGGATAAATTGCTTAAAACTTAGAACGTGAGTCTGCGGAGAAATAGGTAAAATAGGGAATGAAGTTCTCAATATTAAGGTTTATATCTTATTGAGTACTCCTCTAGCGGCTAATACTCCAGTAGCTGCAGCTACATTTATTCCTCTTGAGAGTCCTGCGCCGTCACCAGCTACGAAGACGTTCTCAAGTGTCGTTTCTAGGTACTCATTAATTCTTGCTTTAACGCTGTAGAACTTGATTTCTGGTGCGTAAAGGAGGGTTTGAGACGATGCTATGCCGGGCATTATGGTGTCTAGTCTATTAATTGCCTCAATTAAGTTCGCTACTACTCTGTACGGTAGCGCCATACCTATGTCGCCGGGGGTTACGTGCTTTAGTGTGGGCTCTACAGCACTTCTGCTAACTCTCTCCCATGTACTCCTCCTACCTGCTATTAAGTCCCCGAATCTCTGGATTATCGGTTTACCGCCACCTAACTTAGTCGCTAGATGCGCTATGTTCCTGCCGTAGGCTATAGTATCTTCTAATGGGTTAGTTAGCTTGACAGTAACTAGCAGGGCGAAGTTAGTGTTCTTTGACTTTATGTTTACGTATGACTCACCATTCACACCTACTATGTGGTCGTCGTACCTCTCCTGAACTACGAATCCGTTAGGGTTAGTGCAGAAGGTCCTTACCTTATCATCGTAGACCTTAGTGTACATTATTATCTTTGGGTCCCTCACTATCTTAGTTATTGGTTCAGCAACGTAAGACGGTATTTCAACCCTCACACCAATGTCTAGGGGTCCGGGCTCAATCTCAATACCCCTCTTCTTAGCCAACTCAGCAAACCATGATGCACCACTACGCCCTGGAGCTAAGATCACGAATTTCGCCGTTAAATCA
>QMWS01000034.1 GCA_003661745.1 Thermoprotei archaeon
AAAGTCAACTAACTTAGCTTCATATTCTCGCCCTCTTATTTCGATAGTTAACTTACCGCCTAAGTACATGTGTGAAGTCTTCACGTACCCCATGGCTATAGGCCTATTCAATGTTGGTGAGAACGCGCCGCTAGTTACCTCACCTACAACTTCATCACATGCCCTTATCTTACACCCGTGCCTGGGTATTACCCGGAGGCCCTTCTTTAATCTTAAACCAACACGTATCCTGCTAACACCTTTCTCGTAGATTTTCCTCACCTTATCACAGCCAATACATCCAGTCTTATTCAGTGAGAGAGCAAGCCAATAACGCGCCTCTATCGGATTAGTGCTCTCATTCATATCAACACCAGCTAATAAGTACCCCATCTCTAGGCGAAGGGAGTCCCTAGCAATAAGTCCGGCAGGCTTGGCACCTAATTCTATAGCTTTCTCAAATATTGCCTTTCCGTGCTCTATGTCAGTCCATATCTCGAAACCGTATGACCGCACCTCCTCTCCAGTCCATCCAGACCTACTTATTAAGACAGCTGTCTTCCCTAGTATCTCAGGTCTGTATATGAACTGCAGTATCTTAAGGTCCTTAGCATCCCCTACGCCCAGCCCCTCTAGTATCTCGGTAGCTCGAGGACCTTGAATCGCTATAAGTACGGAATTTAGTGTGACGTCCTCTATCTCAACATCGTGGTAGCCTAGGCGCT
This sequence comes from Thermoprotei archaeon, assembly GCA_003661745.1. Taxonomy (GTDB): domain Archaea; phylum Thermoproteota; class Thermoprotei_A; order Sulfolobales; family NBVN01; genus B83-G16. Next base: position 705 of record QMWS01000034.1, read on the forward strand.
GCTTCCACATATTAAGCCACTCAAGATCCTTCCTTACATTAGGTGCATTAACTACAGCAAACCAGACATCATCATCAACGTAGTACAGCATTATGTCATCTCGTATACCTCCCTCCTCAGTAAGTAGGAGGACGGGACCGCTCATAAAGTGCTTGCTTACCTTGGTTATGTCCTTACTTACTAATTTCTGCAGGAACTCGATAACTCTCGTACCTCTAATTACGTACCTACCCATGTGTGAGACATCGAATACTGTCACCTCGGTTCTTGTTTTAACATGTTCTTCGATAGGATTGCCGTAATCCATTGATGTTATCCAGCCAGCAAATTCACCTGGATTACCACCGTACTTTCTCTGAAGATCAAGCAAAGGAACGGCCAGTGACACCTAAATCACCAAGTAACATCGTAGGTGTTAGTATATATTTCCTTAGTCTGCTATAACTGGAGATTCTACTAGCGTACATGGTGTAAACGGCATTACTGCTTTAATTGCATTATTATTTTTGATGAAGAATCAGCTTATTTTACCTAAATCGTAAATAGGTAGTTGGCGGTCGATAGTAATGCCGCATCCATGGATACCTAACTCTGTTCCAGAAGTTAAGAATGAGATGCTGAAAGAGTTAGGCATTAGTGATGTCCTAGAGCTATTTAATGACGTGCCTAAGGAGCTGATACTTAAGGAGCCACCTAAAGTGGGTTTAGGGAAGCCGCTAACCGAATATGAGGTTAGGAGGTTTTTTGAGTCTGTTATCTCGAAGAACAAAGTTTTCATAAATCCACCACCGTTCATAGGGGGTGGGGTATGTTATCACTACGTTCCAGCAGCTGTTAAAGCTATAATTTCGCGCTCGGAATTCTATACATCGTACACTCCCTATCAGGCTGAGGTAGCGCAGGGTCTCCTACAGGCAATATTTGAGTACCAGAGCTTAATGGCGGAGCTCTATGGTGTTGATGTGGTTAATGCGTCTCTCTATAATGGTAGTACAGCAGCTGCTGAAGCGGTGAGAATGGCGGCTAGAGTCAAGCGTAATAAGCGTAAAGTACTCGTTTCAAAAGCTGTCCACCCTGAAATTAGGGAGGTAATCAAGACGTGGTCTTTCGGAGCTGGAATAGAGGTCATTGAGGTAGAGTACGATAAAGTAACTGGCAGAACAGATGTTAATGACTTGCTAGCGAAGTTAGGTGATGATGTAGCTGCAACACTAGTGCAGTATACGAACTTCTTCGGTGTTATAGAGACCGAGCTAAAGGAAGTAATAGAGGTAACACATAAGCACAACGCACTAGCTATAGTTTACTCTAATCCCATCTTGTTAGGTGTGCTTAGATCGCCTGGAGAACTCGGAGCTGACATAGTCGTAGGTGACGCACAGCCTCTAGGCTTAGGCCTGAACTACGGTGGTCCATCAGCTGGTATATTGGGCATAAAGTTTGAGAGAGATCTGCTGCGGCAGCTGCCCGGCAGGCTAATAGGCGCTACAGTAACTGAAGACGGTAGAGAACTGGGCTTTACAATGATATTGCAGACAAGGGAACAACATATAAGGAGGGAGAGAGCTACATCAAACATTACAACGAACTCCAATCTCGAGGCGCTAGCAGCAGCTGTATATGTATCACTGCTGGGAGCTGATGGTATTAGAAAGTTAGGTGAGGCTATATTAGGTAGGACCAATTATGCGCTGAAAAAGCTCAGTAGCGTAAGGAATATAAAGGTGCCCGTATTTGAAGGTAGCCAGTACTTTATGGAATTCCCAATAAAAGTAGAGGGTAAGGACATTGAAGACGTATACAAGGCGCTAATCAGGGAATCCATTCATATAGGACCTCTTCTAAGACGCTTTAGGGACTATGCAGAATTAAGTAACTGCTCACTAGTCTGCTTTACTGAAGCACATACTAAGGGTGATATTGATACGCTGGTTAGCGTACTAGAGGAAGTACTGAGGTGATGGAGAAATGGTGTTTAGACAGGCTAAGTGGAGCGAGCCAATAATATTTGAGTTAAGTAGGCACAATAAGCAGGGACTACTAGTTGATGAGGAATTTAGGGGGTACGCTGAGGATGCATTAAGGGAAATACCGAAGGAGTACCTGAGGGCGCGGGACAGCCTTAAAATACCTAATCTAAGCGAAGTAGAAGTTGTGAGGCACTTCACAAGGCTTTCTCAAATGGCTTATGGTGTAGACTTAGGTCCTGTACCACTTGGCTCATGTACCATGAAGTACAACCCTAAAGTGTGCGAAGAGCTTGCTAATGATAAGAGAGTAACTGATCTTCACCCATATCAAGATGAAGAAACGGTCCAAGGAATACTTGAGATAATATACCTACTGCAGAAATGGTTAGCTGAGTTGACAGGCGCGGATGTCTGTACTCTACAGCCGCCAGCAGGTGCTTCAGGAGAATTTGTTGGTGCCTTAATGATAAAGAAGTACCACCTAGATAGGGGAGAAGAACAAAGAGTTGAAATGATAATACCTGACAGTGCCCATGGCAGTAACCCAGCGAGCGCTGTAATGGCAGGATTTAGGGTTGTTAGGGTTCCAGCGACACCTGAGGGTGATACTGACGTGAACGCAATTAAGGCAGTAGTGAGCGAGAGGACAGCTGGCATAATGTTGACTAACCCCAGTACTCTCGGATTGTTCGAATCGAAGATACTTGAGATAGCGGACATAATCCATGATGCAGGAGGGTTACTATATTACGATGGAGCTAACCTTAACGCAATACTAGGCTTAGTAAGGCCGTGCGATATGGGGTTCGACGTAGTGCATCTTAACCTCCATAAGACATTTGCAGCCCCTCACGGGGGCGGAGGACCAGGAGCTGGCGTCATATGCGCTAAAGGTGCACTTAAGGATTACATTCCAGTACCTATAGTCGATTATGATGGTAGAAAGTACTTCCTGAGATATGATGTACCAAAGTCTATAGGGAGAATAACATGGTTCTATGGCAACATAGTACCTGCTGTAAAGTCATTCATATACTTAGCATCATTGGGCCCCTTAGTGAGGGAGGTAGCTGAGATCTCTGTACTTAATACTAACTATTTCATGAAGAAAGTAACTAAACTACGGGGAGTGGACTTAATTTATGGTAGGAATAGGTGGCGTAAGCACGAAGTCGTACTAAGCTTTGAAAAACTCCACAAGGAAACGGGTGTTACAGCTGAGGACGTAGCTAAGGCCCTACTAGATAGGGGGTTCCACGCGCCAACGATATACTTCCCCTTAATAGTTCCTGAGGCGCATATGGTTGAGCTAACGGAGTCTGAGACTAAGGAGAATATCGACGCTTTAATTAATGCGTATGCGGAGATCGTAGAGCTAGCGTATAGAAATCCGGATGCGCTGAAGGCAGCACCAAGAAATACATCAGTTACTAGACTCAACAACATATTTGCTAATGCTCCAAAAACTGTGACACCATCATACAAGTTTATTGACAGAATCAAGGAGCTGCTGAAGGCGTAGGCAGGTGTAAATAAGCAGAGGTAGCTACAGCTCCTGAAGGTACTCAGGCGAAGAGGCAGGAACAACAGGCATAACTTTTTCCTCATTATAACCAACTATGACCCTAATGTACCCACTCAGCTCTCTATCTAGTTGCGGGTCCCCCGTATCGACAAGAAGCCTCTTTAAGCTGGCAAGCTTTGATCTAGTAGCTACAACATATATGTTCTTAACCCCAACGCTTCTAATTACCCTAGGACTTATTTGCTGGTTTCCTCGGCCAAAGATGTAGCCCTGCTTGCCGATGACTGTAACGACAATATACTTTTTCTTATACCTACTTACAATTTCGAGTAGCTCCCTCTCCCCTAAGTCCTTACCAACTAACCTCCCGCTGTAAACAGCATCGACGCCTAGTAAGGTCTTATCTACATGTAGAATGTCTGCTATAGCTTTAATCGTTGATCCGGGTCCAAGTATATAGAGCGCGTCATTCTCCATAATTTCACGTACAAAAAATTCAGCTACCTCAAGCTTCTCTTCAGCAGCGCCAGATGCGAATTCTTTGCTTGGAACGAGGAGCCCCTCAATAAATGGAGCCTGTGCATACCCGTATATCCTCACGCGCAGAATACCTCTGGAGATAGCATCTTCGTCAGCGTCAGCAACCTCAGCTACTTCCAATGATGCCTTACCTTCCACGAATCTCACTACTATGTCAGCAGCTGCCTCAGGTGAAGCAGCAAAAACTCCAGAGTACATCTTAACTCCGGCAGGTATGCCTAATATAGGTATCTTATCCCCCACTACATCCAATACGTCTCTTGCTGTTCCATCACCACCAACGAAAACTACTAGCCTTACCCCTCTACTTGCAAGCAATCTACACACTTCCCTCGTGTCTTTACTACTCGTTCTATCTGATACCGGAATATCTAGGCACTCAAACCTTAGCGACTGAAATTCTCTTAAGTAATTGCATCCCATGATTCCTGCTGCAGAAACTATCACCTCGCTGAAGCCAATCTTACTTAACCTCCCTAAAAATCTCCGTGCCCTTATTGGTGCTACGGGCTTTGCACCCCGCTTTAAAGCCTCCTCCAACAGACTACCGTCAGTACCCTTAAGACCTACTGAACCTCCCATTCCTGCTATTGGGTTGACCAAGAATCCTATCGTAAAAATCACCACCTACATGGGGTTACGAGCAAGAAAAACTTTCTCCTAAGTCACTCACTCTCTGAGGAACACTATTTCAGAGAATGTAATGTAGTATTACTTTCCTCCAATTGCAGGGTAGCCCCCTTGAGGTGCCCCTATTGCGGATCATCTGATCTGATCTGGGACTATCAGAGGGGTGAGGTAGTATGTGCGCGATGCGCGTCGGTTATTGAGAGAATATACGTCAATACGATCTCACACAGCGAATACGACACTGAAGTCAGGCAGAAGAATCTACGCATTGGAGAGCCTGCACCTAAGCTTAGAAAGGCAACTAAGGACTACCTAAAGATACTCGAAAGTATAAAGAACAAAAACGATGTTGTTATAGATGTTAACGCTTTTTGGGAATACCAGAAGACAGGGAGGCGCGTTAAACTTCTGAAAAGGAGATTAAATACTGAACTCTTAAATGATTATGCCGTACGCGTAGCTATGGACGTACTTAGAAAGTATCCAAAGCTTTCAGCACGAACCGATAGAGCCAAGATAGCTATAGCGCTACTTGCTATATCACTAGTTAAGGGAACTAAACTAAACATGGCATTACTAACTAAGAAAGTAGGGTTAAGTAAAGTTCACATCAAGAGACTTGAGAAGCTCGTGCTAAAAGAAAAGGCCTTCATTGATGAGCTGAGGGAAGCCTTCAATAAGGTGCAGTAGGCAATACCATGCTGGCTATTCAGAAACACTAAATACGTAAGCCCTGCAACTTAAGTTGCGAACAGTACTCAGGTACCTTAGCGCTTCCTGCCCATTAAGAATGTGACCGTTATTGAACTCTATTCGAAGCCCTTCAACAACCATGTTCTTAATATACATCTTTATGTGTAGTGAGGCACAATTAATGCTTATGTAGAAGGTACTTCCAGATTTCTTAAGTCCTCTCAAAACATAATCCTCTATTACCCTTAGAATTTCCTTTCCTTTAACATCTACCTGCTTGTACTTAATTAGCGTAGACTTGAGCACCACCATACTTAAGAATACATCGTCACGTAGTGCGCTTGGGTCAGCACTGAACTCTAGCCTTTTCGTCTCAATAGCCGTAAGTTCCTCAGGTTTTCTCTCCTCCTCTTTCTGTAGTAGGTTCGTGCTTCCAGACTCTCTTACAGCTGCTAATTCTTTGGCTTTAGCACGCACTTCTCCTCTACTGTATCTTTCCTTACCGGTAATCAGAGCCTCAGCTAACAAGGGCAACTGAAAAATAAACTTATTCTTCAAGTCCTCAACAAAGGAGCTGATAATACTTGAAATAGACCTCTCTCTAAAGAACCCAGCTCTCACACTAATCCTGCACTTTATTGTAGATCCAGCTTCCCTCGGCTCAACCCTTAGAATCACTCTAATACTAATTGACCCCATTCCAATTAGTGTTATCGTAGTTTTATTTTCCTCCGTAATTTTTCTTAGCTTGAACTTAACGGTAAATGAGGTGCCAGCAATATTCAGCTTAGCGATAAATTCATCTAAGCTCTTAACTTCAGTCAGTGCTTCATAGATAGACCAGAGCGGTAACAGGACAGTTGGATTAGAAAGCATTTCAACTACGTCAGTAGGCTTCACATACGTCGATACTTCGAAGTAGTAGTCCAGCACCATTTAAATTCTACTCTCCCTAAGATTAACTTTACGTTCTGGTGTATTTTAGTGTTTAAATTTATAAGCTAAAAACATTAGATAGCACTGCCTTCTAACTGTCCTGACTTGCTACGTACTCCTGAAGAATCTTCTTAACTATACTAGCTACGAGTTTACCGTCGACTCTCCCCCTAACTACAGACATCACTCTG
>QMWS01000035.1 GCA_003661745.1 Thermoprotei archaeon
AAGGAGTTTCTGAGCCAGAACCTACAGCAGATCACGAAGCTAGGCCCAAAGACAGAGAGCATCGACGGGCTAGCTGTAGGTAGGGTCAGGCCTCTCTATGAGGTACTCGAAAAGGAGAGCTTAATCTACGCCTTAGTCAGTAAGGTGCCCTTCATCCCTGATGAGTGCCCTCATGTGAGGCTGAGCGCCCTCGAATTTAAGATAAAGGACCTCATGAATAAGCTGGACTCGGAGTTTCCCGGTATTAAGATCTCACTCGCCCGGAGGCTAGCTAAGAACTTAGGGTACTACCCGACCCCCGAGCAGGAGGTGCGCAAGTGCGACGCCTGTAGGCTACTCGCTAGTACTGACTTATGTAGCTTCTGTAAAGCAACTAAGCGTGTAGCTGGCTCACCTAAGGGTGCTGACGTGAGGGAGTACATACGAGGTAAGCTTAAGGAAGCCGGCATCTTATGAGGAGCTAGCTTTACCCGCCCTCATACATTGTGGGCATGAGGAGCACTATGTCACCGTCCCTAATCTTGACGCTACTTGAGGGAAGCACCTGCTTGCCATTTACGAATACCCAAATCATCGGGAGTAGCGCCTCAATAGTTCGGAACTTCGGCCTAATAGCTCTAACAGCCTCAAGTATGTCAGCTATGCTGTACTCTACGCCGTCATCTAGCTCTAGCACATCCTCGAAGACACCTAAGTAGTCGAAGAGCGCACCTACGTACCGCACTCTGACCTTCATGATAAGTCCAGGTATATGGGGTGTCTAGCCCACTTAAATAATTTTGTCGGTAAGGTAAGGGAACCTGTTTTAGGTCTTAAGTGTATTGCTAGATAGGCGAGTTCGTGATTAATCGAGGTGTAAGTACGTCATGAAACCGGAGGTTGTGCTCAGAGTTCTCAAGGAATTCAGGGATATGGAGCCGAGCTGTGTTAAGGGTGAGGTCTTAGGGTCAATGACTACCGAGCCTCCCTGGTTTGCTGTTGAGGCATTCAAGATATTTATTAATACGAACCTAAACGATACCAAGCTATTTAGGGGTGCCTACTCCCTTGAGAGGGACTGCATAAGGGAGATATCTAAGTTATTCGATGGTAGCGGATACGGCTTCCTGACCTACAGCGGTACGGAATCAAACATTACTGCGCTGTACATACTGCGTGAGCTGAGGGGATAGCGTAGTAATAGCTCCTAAGACAGCACACTCAAGTATTAGGAAGGCATGTAAGGTACTTAGGTTAAGGCTCATTGAGGTGGAGGTTGGCAGGGACTTTAACCCGTTGCTTGGGGACATCTGCGAGTTAGTTAGGGAATATGGCGTTGAGGTAGTAGCTGTGGCTATGACTGCAGGAACTACGGATGAAGGTAATATAGACCCTGTAGATGAGTTCTGTGAGGTATGCAGGGATACTGAAGTACCTATTCACGTTGACGTAGCCTACGGAGGACTTATAGCGCCTTTCTTGAGGAAGCACGGCTACAGAATACCCAGGTTCGACTTCAGTCTAAGGAGCGTGTACTCAATAACCGTAGACCTACATAAACTAATCACCCCAGTCCCAGGTAGCGCACTGCTCCAACGGAGCCGTGAGTTACAGGAGTTAGCTACTTTTGAATCACCCTACATGCCGTTAGGTAGGCATAGGACCCTACTAGGTACGAGAACGGGAGGTCTTGCAGCATCTACTTGGGCGGTACTTAAGGTACTGGGTTACGAAGGTATCTTTCGAGGTTCCAGAGGGGGATAGGATTATCAAGGAGTTGTGGAGGAAGAGATTATTCGTTTATCCATCAGCGATACCTAACATAATAAGATTTGTTGTAGGACCTCACATCACTTACGAACATATAGATGAGTTCGTCAGCATACTAGCTCAGGTAGTTGATAGTGTTAAGTAATGCTGATGGTAGCAGAAGATGTAAAACACAATTTAACAATTTAACGAATTTACGTAGGTTTAGCATTGCTTGTCCGAGGTAATAGATGAATCGAGAAGACATCATTCATAATTAAGGTTGATAGAGCTGTTGAGGAGTTCTCTAAGTCACTACCATTTAGTACGATACTGAACGTCTGGAAGGATGAGGTATACTTCACGGCACCCATAAAGTTAGAACTAACTAGTAAGACCTACAAGATCGAGTTAGGTAAGGTCTACTACTGGCCCCCAGGTAGTGCTATATGCTTATTCTATGGCGTCTCAGAGCCTTATACGCCAGTAACGTAAACGTATTTAGGTGAGTTCGTAGGGCCCTTAACGAGCCTTAGGATTGTTGAGGACAGCGATGAAGGTAAGGTAGCTGTACATGAACTCGACCACAGCTTAAGTGAAGCTACTAATCTGCTTAAGAGTCATGGCTACGATGTAGGTACCCCGTTAGTAGACGGCATTAGAGCTGCTGCTTCAAAGTATGTCAGCGGCTTAAGGCTAGGCTTTACCCTCTACGTTGAGCCCTACGGATACTACCCAGAGAGTGAGGAACTCTACAGGCATAGTGACGACTACGTTCATAGGGCACTTGCTCATAGAGTTAAGGATGTGCTGAACGACTGTGAATTCCTGAGATTTGACATCGATGAGGATGGCTATGCTGTACTCACTATAGGCGTTAATGACTTGCGTGAGCTTGAGGAAGGCCTTAGAGAGCTAGAGCTAAAGTATCCTCAAGTCATTGATGTAATTAGGTCACTACCGACGTATTAGGTTACTTAATCCTGCTTCCCCTTCTGACTTAACGGTCTCCTCATCCTCACTCCATCACCAATAACCCAGTACTCACCGTCAGCCCTCTTCTCCAGCTTAAATATGGGTACTTCATGCTTAATTCTCTCAAGTACCTTCCTAGCCTTATCGAATGCCTTAGCCCTACCTACTGCTGAAACAAATATGTAGATTGTCGGCTCGCCAGCCCTTAAGCTACCTACTCTGTGGTATATTCTTACATCGAGCACACCATCATCCCTACATTCTTCCTCAGCTATCTCCTGGAGCTTTCTTGATGCGTAGGGTTCGTAAGCGCTGTATTCTAGCTCATGAACTTCGTTACCGTCTATGACGCCCTTAACGTAGCCTACGAAGATAGCTAATGCACCGCCACCTTTCATGCTGGTAGACTCGGCCATCTCACGAATGATGGCATTAACATCAACTAAGTCCTTAATGACCTTGCCCTCAGGCATTTTGCTCACTATCAATAACACTATTAGAAAACCCCAATTTTTACTTTAGCACTTACTGCACTCGCAGTGCCCATGCAGCCCACGGTGACTGTGCTTATGGCTCCTCTCTATTAAGGCATACATGAATACCTTAGCTGCGGCTATTAAGCAGAGGAGTGCTGTAGTACATATCCACTCAATGACAATAGATGTCATATTAGAGCACCCATTAGCAGCTCTGAAGTTACTGCGGCTGTGAGTGTTAGGATAGTCAGCAGTACTACGTACATTACAATGAATTTTCTGCGAATTTACGTAATAGCGCCAGTATTGATGCTGCATTAGTAGCAGAACCTAGTAGGAGAATTGCTGGTGCGCCACTTAGGCATAAGCCCTCACTCAGCAGGTATACCATTACTAACGAAATTGTACCCAGCCTCTAGCATGCTTAGTAGCTGTATCTGGTACATTGCCTGTAGTTCCTCAATGCTGGAAGGCAGCCTATCGATCCCTACCTCTAGGAATCCCCGCACAATTGGCGATGTCTCTTCATTCTCAGCGAAGCCCTTAGATATTAACCTTAGATATTAAGTACTTTAACTCATCACGTGATATCTTACTTATTCCTGTCTCATGAGTTAATTCAGCTAATTCATTAACTGACCTAAGCACAGGTACTGCCTCGCCGATAGCACTAGGTGATAGCAGTAAGCCCTTACAGTCTAGGTGACCTTTACTTAATCTCTTGCCGACTAACCCACCCCTCATGATTACGTGTGCTTTATCCATGATTAGCGACCTAGAAGTTATCTCACCTCTTGAGTTGCGCTCCTTAAACACTATCTTCTCCCAACGTCAAGTAGCGCCTCCTTACTGGCTACTAGAATTGCCGTTAGGTATGCTTGGGAGTTAGCGCCGTTAAGTACTGCCTTATGGAGCATCTGAAGCGACTTAACTGGTGTCATATGTACGTAGTAGTTAATGAATGTACCTCCCTCATCTACTACGGCAACAGCACGGGATCTCACATGTATCAGGGGACCCCAGTAGTGAACCATTGTGAAAGTTAGCTTAGCGTTTTTCTTAATGTAGAACTCTGGAATGCCTACATGTACTACCTTTGCCAGTAACGTTGAGCAGGCATTAACTATTATGATATTATGGGCTGCTTAAGCAACATCCTCCCCTATGTATGAATAAATAGGCTCCTTAATCTTAACATCTGGCAGGACATAGACGAAGTACCCGTGTCTCCCGTAGAGCTCAAGAGCTCGTTACTGCAGTGTACTTATCTAGGTCTACAGGTACTGCTCTCCAGTAGTAGCCGCGTACCCAGTCAAATTTCTTTGATGCTTCCTCAGCACTCGCTATGTGGACGCCATTACTTCCTCGACCTTTCAGCAACGTATGTGTGAATGACACTTGAGTCTAATTGAAGATATGTGCCACCAACAGGCTTCTCGCTAATGTCAACACCCATCGCCTCAGATCTCTCTAGTATCAGCTTAGGCGATTTTCTTAACTCGCCTCCAGTAACTTCCGCTGGTATGCCCCAGTCATAGCTGCTTAAGTTTAGGTCGGAGCCATAAGCTGCTTTCTTATTTAAGGCCTTCTAGCTTTCTCTTTTATAGATTCTCTCTCCAATCCATTCCGCTCACCGCATACAACTCAGCTACTACTTGGTAACCCTTCTCAAGAAGCTTAGGTAGAATACCTACGTCACCACGGTAGACGATCCTACAGTTAACCATTATGTAGAGCATGTCAACCCTGCTTAAGTACTTAACTATGTGCCCAATGCGCGTTACAAGTAGGATGCCAGTACCTTCTTCAGCAAGCCTTGAGGTAATATGCGCTATCTTCTTAACACTATCTATGTCTATGCCGCTATCCAGCTCATCAAGTAAGCACGCCTTAGGTCTCTGAACAACCACAGTAAGAAGCGATACTCAGCGTCGCGTCCTTAACTACTACTAAGTCATCTACAGCAACGCTTACCTCCTTAACCCTAGACAACCTACTTACCCACCGCAGTATTTAACTTATTTATGCTGCATCCAGGGCATGAAATTACTCCTTTACGGAGTTCGCAGGACTCACACTCCTCCATGCAGTGCGGGTCAGTATGGCATATATTCCATGGTATGAATTCAGGCTTAATAATCACATCTAACTCTATGGAGAACCTCCTTAACTTAGGTAGTCTGCGGACCCTCTTTTCTATGAAGGCCTTCAACTCTCTTACGTCCCTATACGTGACCAACAGCATTAGGTTGTAATCACCGCTCTTGATAGTTGCAAACAATACCTTCGGGCATCTGCTGAGCTTGCTTACCTCCTTAACTACGGAGGAAACATCCTCTACCTCAATGTTCACTACGGCTAAGCTATAGCCTAACTTTTTGATATTTATGTTTGCTTGAACCTTAATTAAGCCGCTACTGATTAACTTACTTAACCTAGCTCTAACGCTAGGATGCTTGAGCCCTACTTTCCTACCTAGCTCAACTAAGCTTACCCTTCCGTCTCGCTGGAGCTCAGTAATGATTTTCCAGTCTATTTCATCTAAATCTTCAATCTGTAAGCTCTTCATAGCTGATTCCCAACAATTTGAAGATTACCGAATTACCTATATAAACGTTTCTATCGATTAAGTAGTGATTAAAGTGGTGAAGATGCTAGAATTTAAGACGATACTTGTGAGGTACGGGGAGATAGCGCTTAAGTCGAAGAAGATTAGGGTCAGGATGGAGAATACTCTAATACGTAACATAGTGACTCAGCTTAAGTTAGCAGGGTTGAAGGGATTTCGCATTCGTAGGGAGTGGGGTAGAGTGTTTATTGATGATGTAGGGGACGTTATGCCCTATATTGATGTACTGACTAAGGTCTTCGGTGTAATTTCAGTAAGTCCTTGCATTAGGACATCCCTTAACTTAGACGAAATTAAGAAGGTAGTTGTTGAGGTAGCTAAGGACGTATTAAGCCCAGGAAATACATTCGAGGTGCGAGTTCATAGAGCATATAAGGAGTACTCATTAACGAGTAAGGAATTGGAGAAGTTGCTTGGTTCTGAAGTACTTAATAACGTACCTGGTGTTAGGGTTAACCTAGAGAATCCCGACAAGAGCATCAATATTGAGATAAGGTCTGATTCGGCCTACATATACCTTGAGGAATATGAGGGACCTAAGGGGCTGCCTTATGGCGTTGAAGGTAGGGTAGTTTCACTTATTTCAGGCGGTGTTGATAGCGCCGTAGCTACGTGGATGATCATGAAGCGCGGCTGTGATGTAGTGCCTGTACACTACAATCTAACGCCGTTCTACGGTGCCGACGCTAAGGAAAGAGCTCTTGAAGTACTTAGGTGGTTGAGAACCTGGGTACCCAAGAGAAGGTGGGGAGTTTACGAAGTACCTCTAGGCGATATTCATGGGAAAATAGACATAGATGTTAGGTATAGGTGCTTACTCTGTAAGTTCCTAATGTACAGGATTGCCGAAGAAATAGCTAAGTTAGAGAAGGCTAAGGCGCTAGTTACTGGTGAGAGCCTAGGTCAGGTAGCTTCTCAAACCCTAGACAACTTGCACTTCCTGACGACTAAGGTAAGAATACCTGTCCTAAGGCCGTTAATAGGTTACGACAAGGAGGAAATCATAGCATTAGCACGTAAGCTGAATGTAGAAGTTATTGCTTCTAAGAGGGTGCTTGCTTGCACGCTAAGCCCTAAAGCACACGGCAGGAAAGCGGAAACCCACGCATCTGAGAATGTATATGAGGCAATAAGTAAAGCCATTAAGTCATCAGAATTCGGCAGTGTTGAAGCTATTGTAGATTATGCTTTAAGTAAGTTAAGCAAGTATTACCTATAACATTATAACATCTATAACCTGT
>QMWS01000036.1 GCA_003661745.1 Thermoprotei archaeon
GAGTTTAAGTCTCCGCAGGCCCGCCATCCTACTAGTCAGTAACTTAAGTTAACTACGCTTTACCAGTCTAAAGAACACTATATATCCAGTATGTCCTATCATTAGGGTGTGCGGTCTTAGTGCCTCTGATTTAGGCTGATATTCTCTTAGCATAGACTCATATATGTGTATGTCAACACCAATTTTGTGCTCCTCTAGAGCCCTCACTACCTTAATTACTTGATTTACTGTGGGAACGAAGATAAGAACTGGCGCTGAGGGCTTAAGGGTCTCAGATAGGCTGTTTAGTGCGTTCCAAGGGTCTGGTATGTCGAGAAATGCGGCATCTAACCCAGTTTCCGTGACATCCTTTCTAACATCGCCTATTTTTATTGTCACTCTATCAGAGAGTCCAAGCAACTTGAGATTTCGTTTAGCTACATCAGCGAACTCTTTTCTAATTTCGTAGCAGTAAACATGTCCCTCAGGACCTACGGAATATGCTAGTGCTGCCGTTAGAAAGCCTGTACCTACGCCGCCCTCCAGCACCTTAGAGCCATAGCCTATACCTGACAGCATAATCATTAATGCTATATCCTTAGGATATATCACCTGAGTTACTCTCTTAGGGAGGTTCATGAGTAAATCATAGAATGTCGGCTTTAGAATGTACGCCTTAGCACCAGTACTTAGAGTTACTGGCTCACCCCACTCCCTCCCTATTATATCGTCATGCTTAACAACACCTTTGTCGGAATTAATTACAGCGCCCTCCCTAATCTTAACTAAGCGCTTCCGCCTGTTATCTATATAAAGCAGTACGTAATCACCCTCCCTTACGGCTCGGCTCTGGAGTCTTTCTTCATCACTCAGCAATACCAGCCCTCCTCATAGCCAATGTTCTCTACTTATTTAGAGTTAAAAAACTGAAGGAGGCTCATGACAATGATGCCTCAGGAGAGCAGTATTGCCAATAACTGAGAAGCAGTGAAAACAGTAATTATGTTTTATTAAATAGGAATCAAACAAGCCTCACTCTTCTTACTAGTGCTATACTGTTTTTGCTGTGCCTGAGTTCATCGCTTTTATCAGAGAACCAGAGTTCCTTCTTGAGTAGGTCCCTAATTGCTGTCCTAATTACCTCTGACCTACTAGAGTACCTGCCAAGCTTAACTAGCTCATCAATACCTTCGAGGTATATTTCAGGAATTTTTACTGTCACTAGCCTCATACACGAAACCCGCTTCTCTACTTAGTAGGCATATAGTTTAAAAAAGCGCTGACAAGTTAACGCAGCTGAACAGATTGCACCTAGCGGATTTTTTCAAAACCTTAATAATCTCCTATCACCACCTAACTCTGGTGCTACTACAATGGGTGGCGGCAAGCCGAAGAAGCCTCTGTCAGCACTGGATAAGTCGAGTAGAAGGAAGGCAACTGAACTAATCAAGAAGAGCAAAGAAGAAAAGAGAGTTAGTAGCTACTACACAATAACGGACGACCTGATAAAGAAAGCAACAAGGGTAGTGTCTGATATGGATGTCGTTACTCCCTCAGCGCTTGCCTCGGCATTAGGCGTTAAAGTATCAATTGCTAAGTCCCTGATTAGAGCACTACTGAGGACTGGCGCGCTTAAGCTAGTTGATAAGTCAAGAGATTTAATAATAGCAGTACCTGAGTCTAAGTAATCTCTCAAGAAATTACAGACGCATAGCCAAGATAATAGAGTAGTGTGTTAATTATGAGCTTAAGGTTTTAATGCGTAATACTCCTCCCTGATTTTTGAAGCCACTTCATCTGGCAGCGTCTCTAAGTCAATAACTCTAGCTGTCCACGGCGGCTCCTTAACTATGGGTCCAACAACTATGTATCTTTCAGGGTTTTCCTCAGACTTACTCTTCAGCACACGCACCTTTACGTAGGTCTTATCATTTATCCTAACATAGACGTACTTGCCTTTTTTCAGTCCCACCTTTAACCACCTAGGGAAACATAAAATAAAATTACTAAAAAAGTCTTTACCTTAGTTGGAGGTTCTCGAGTTGACGAATAATACACATAGCTCTAAGGAGAGGATGTGGTACGAAATCATTAAGGAAATTAAGGAATGCACAAGATGCGACTTGCATAAGTATAGAAAAAAAGCAGTCCCTGGTGAGGGATCATTAAACTCTAGGGTACTTTTCTTAGGTGAGGCGCCAGGGCGGAAAGAGGATGAGGAAGGACGTCCTTTTGTCGGTGCTGCAGGAAAACTTCTTGATGCGCTCCTAAGGAATATTGGCTTATCGAGGGAGAAGGTCTTTATAACGAACGTAGTTAAGTGCAGACCGCCTAATAACAGGGATCCTAGGGAAGATGAGATTTGTGCGTGTTCTGTATTCACGAATAGGATATTATCACTCATAGATCCAGATATAATTGTTACGCTGGGAAATCATGCTGGTAAGTACGTCTTTACTATATTAGGTAGCAGGTCGTGGTATGGCGTGAGTAGGCACAGAGGCAGAGTATACGAGCTAACACTCAACGTACTCGTTAAGAAGGTAAGGGTAATACCTACGTATCACCCAGCTGCAGCGCTTTATAACCCCATTCTTAGACGTGAGTTAGAAAATGACTTTATGCTCATTCAGAAAGTCATACATAGCGTATCCGAGAAACGTGAGGGCAGGACGCTCCTTGACTTCTTTGGCAGAGGTGGTGAGTAGTGCCTGGAGGCGAAGAAAGAAGTACAGGAGTTAGTAGAGATGATGTAGTAAGATACATTGAGGAGAAGATTAAGAGGTTAAAGAATGAGTTAATGATGCTTAACGCTCTCCTATCCATACTTAAGGGCGAGTCATCCAGGGCGTCACCGACTGTAAGGCCTGAGAGCGTTGAGGTAATAACTCTGGATGATGAAGTCATAGCTAATGTTATGGAGATGGAAGGAAGTATTAGGGTGATCTTAAGAGAATCCATCTCGAAGGATCACCCGCTTCTGGAATCCTTCTTGATAAGGATGCTTGAGGAACGCAAGGAGAGCGGGGATATACGGGACTACGTAATTAAGGAGAGCAGAGGGTACGTGACCGAAATACTTCTTGAGGGTGTATCGAGGCAGTCGGTTCTTAAAGAATTAGAGCTCGCACTGAAGTATGTATGGAGAGAGATGCATAAAGAGTGACCTCAGCGTAACACTGAGCAGGCATCAATAGCCTTCTTGCCGGGTTCTCATCATAGGCCTAATACATCACTTAGCTTTAAGTCTTAAAATCTATCTCAGCACATTAACACCAACACTTAATTATTTTCCTAACGCTTCATTCTTGGGGAGATATTGGACTTACAGATACTGGTTCAGGCTTTTAGTAAGTTAGAGAGAATTACCAGTAGGACGCAGATAGTTCTTGTACTTGTTGACTTATTCAAGAAGACTCCCCCGGAAACAATCGATAAAGTAATTTACTTAATTCAGGGTAAGCTATGGCCTGAGTGGAAGGGTCTCCCCGAGCTTGGTGTAGGTGAGAAATTCCTTATTAAGGCAATAGCTAAGGCTACTAGAGCCCGCGAATCCGAAGTAGAGAATCTATACAAGAAACTAGGTGATTTGGGAAAAGTCGCTGAAAACCTTAAGAGTAGGGCTGAGAGTGCTGGTGCAGGTCTCGTAAAGTTCATGGGAGCGGTTGGAAAGGAGAAGCTAAGTGTTGAGAAAGTCTATGAAACCTTAGTTAAGGTTGCTCTAGCAGCAGGTGAGGGAAGCAGAGACGTAAAAATCAATCTCATAGCTGGCTTACTGACCGATGCATCACCTCTAGAGGCGAGGTACATCGTAAGGCTTATCGAAGGTAGATTAAGGTTAGGCATAGGCGATGCCGCTATAATGGATGCCCTAGCAATAACCTACGCTGGATCACAGGCATATAGACCCCTTGTTGAGAGGGCCTACAACATAAGAGCTGACTTAGGCAATATAGCTAAGATACTTGCTAAGTCAGGCATTAAGGCTCTAGAAGGTATTAAGCCGGAAGTCGGCGTACCAATAAGACCCATGCTCGCTGAACGCTTAAGCGACCCTCACGAGATCTTAGCTAAGGTTGGCGGTAAGGCCTTAGTCGAGTATAAGTACGATGGTGAAAGAGCGCAAATTCATAAGAAAGGCAATGACGTGTGGATATACTCAAGAAGACTCGAGAACATAACACATCAATACCCTGATGTCGTTGAGATGGTTCTACAGAGCATTAAGAGCAATGAGGTAATAATCGAAGGTGAGATAGTAGCTATAGATCCTGAAACAGGGGAAATGAAGCCTTTCCAGGAATTAATGCATAGGAAGAGAAAACATGACATACATGAGATAATTAAGGAGTGCCCTGTTGCCGTGTACTTATTCGACATACTGTATAAGGATGGTGAAGACCTAACGCTTAAGCCAATAATGGAGAGAAGGAAAGCGCTTATTGAGGTTGTGCAGGAAACCGATAGATTTAGGATAGCTCAATACATGATTACTGATAGTCCTGAGGAATTGGAGAAGTTCTTCTTAGAAGCGATAGAGAACGGTGCTGAAGGAGTGATGATTAAGGCGATTCACGAGAAAGCTATTTATCAGGCGGGAGCTAGAGGCTGGCTATGGATTAAGTATAAGAGGGACTACAAGAGTGAGATGTCAGATACGGTCGACTTAGTAGTTGTTGGTGCTTTTGCTGGGAGGGGTAGAAGAGCAGGAAAGTATGGAGCCTTACTTATGGCTGCATACGACCCTGATACCGATACATTTAAGACTGTATGCAAAGTCGGCTCAGGCTTTACCGACGAAGACCTAGAGAAGCTAAACCAAATGCTACAGCCATACATAACACCACACAAACACCCACGTGTTGACTGCTTAATGAAGCCCGATGTGTGGGTAGTTCCTGCATTGGTAGCTGAGATTATTGGTGCCGAACTTACCCTATCGCCGCTACATACATGCTGCAAGAATATGGTAAGGAAAGGTGTTGGAATATCAATAAGGTTTCCGAGATTTATACGTTGGAGAGACGATAAGGGACCTGAGGACGCCACAACTACTAAGGAATTACTTGAGATGTACAAGAGACAGCTAAGGAGGATCGAAGAAGTAAGGTAAGACAGCGCTTTCAACGATAAAATTCCTAGACATAGCACAAGTTACCACACTAAAAGCTACATTTAATTGATTCGATCAGCTGAGACAGGTCTAATCATTAAGTCATTCATTGCCCCTCATCATCTCCAACTAAATTTTTCCATTCGGGTATATTAGCTTCATTAGAAATAAGGAGTACGAGTGATGACACGACGGTCTCCTGAATATGTGATGAATCTTCTCTTCACTGAATCTGCTGTCATTACAAAATTATTTTAAGTAATTACGTAATGATAGTTAATGTTGGGGGACGATAGTGTTGGATATTATAAGCGTTATCTTAGGATATTTGTTCTGGATTATCCTGCTTATTGGTGTTATGTCGCCATATCTTTCAAAGAGGTCTATTGAGAATGCTAGGATGCGACTAATTTCGATGATCGAGAGAAAGTATGGGCATAGGGTAATAACGCTGATCCACAGACAGGAAAGAGTGGGCTTGTTCGGCATCCCTATACACAGGTATATTGACATAGAGGATTCTGAAGCTGTAATAAGGGCTATTAGGACAACGCCGCCCGACAAACCGATAATGCTTGTAATTCATACACCTGGCGGACTAGTGTTAGCTGCATCTCAAATTGCTAGAGCGCTAAAGGCGCACCCTGCTAAGAAAGTCGTGGTTGTTCCGCATTATGCGATGTCTGGAGGTACGCTGATAGCTCTAGCTGCTGATGAGATCATAATGGATCCTAATGCAACCTTAGGTCCGTTAGATCCGCAGTTAATGGGCCCAAATGGCATATACTTGCCAGCACCCTCAGTGCTAAAGGCTGTCGAGGTTAAGGGGAAGACTAACGTAAGTGACACCACATTAATGCTTGCTGACGTCGCTGAGAAGGCTATAAAGCAGGTCAAGAACCTAGTGAAAGAACTGATAGAGGATAAGGTCGGTGCCGAGAAAGCTGAAGAAACAGCTGATAGGCTTGTTAGCGGCTACTATACCCACGACTACCCAATTACTGTCAAGGAACTAAAAGAGATGGGACTAAAAGTAAGCACTAACGTACCTCCAGAAATATACGAGCTAATGGAATTATACCCGCAGGCTAAAGTGGCTAGACCAGGCGTTGAGTACCTACCGTATCCGTACATACCACCAACAGGGAAGGGCGGGAGGCAAGAAGGACAGCACTAAGTCACGAAAATTTCGAGAATTTAAAGATTTCACTAACTTTATAAATAAAACATAAGCTGTTCGCGTAACGTGATGGCGCTATGATTACCTACTTTAGCTTAATCATTTTTCTTAAGTTCTCGCTTAGTGGCTGAGTAGCTATTCCTTTCTCTGTTATTATACCTGTAACCAGCTCTGGTGGCGTAATATCAAACGCTGGATTAAGTACAGGCACATCCTTTACTGTGATTAAGAGCTTACCTAGCACATACCTAACTTCATCAGGATTTCTCTCCTCAATAACTACGTCGCTTAGTTTAGACTCTGCATCTACCGTTGACGTAGGTGCTGCAACATAAAATGGTATGCCATGATACTTAGCTAGTACAGCTATCGTATATGTACCTATCTTGTTAATCACGTGACCCGATAGGAGTATCCTATCTGCACCAACAACTATTTTGTTAATTAACCCCTTACTCATGGCATAGCCAACCATGTTATCAGTTATTAGCGTTACTGGAATGCCCTCCTTCTTCAACTCCCACACCGTCAATCTCGCGCCCTGCAACACCGGCCTGGTTTCTGTAGCTATTACTTTAATTCGCTTACCTGAATACCAGGCCGCTCTTATAACACCCAGCGCTGTTCCGTACCCAGCTGTAGCTAATGCACCAGC
>QMWS01000037.1 GCA_003661745.1 Thermoprotei archaeon
TAGTGAGTTAAGCAGGAGGGCTTGGGAAGCTTTTAAGAGAAAAATACGAAGAGCAAGCAGCATTAATGAGGCTAAAGAATACTTAAGTAAGGAAAGAGGTATAGTCGAGATAGCGTGGTGCGGAAAATCCGAGTGTGCCCTTAAGATCTCAGAGATACTGGAAGCAGATGCTCTTGGGACACCTTTGGATGTAGAGGTTAGTGTGGATGGACAGCACTGCCCCATATGTGGCGCTAAAGCTGCAACGATAATGAGATATGCTAAGAAATACTAATTAAGACTTAAGGGGGATTAATTAATGATTAAAAGGTTAATAAGGTCTCAGTAACATGTCTAGGAGGTGTGGTGTGTGCCAAAAAAGAGAGAAAATAGGGGGAGGCGTAAGGGAAGTAAAGGGTCAGTAAAAACAGTTCAGTGTGACCAGTGCGGGAGGTTAGTACCTGAGGACAAAGCGATATGTGTTACGCGCTGGTATTCTCCGGTTGATCCACAGCTAGCTGCTGAATTAGAAAAGAAGGGTGCTATAATAGCGAGATATCCGGTAACTAAGTGCTATTGTGTTAGCTGTGCTATATTCCTAGGAATAATTAAGGTAAGACCTGAAGAAGAGAGAAAGAAGAGGGGAATTAGAAGTTAAAGTACCTGGTCTGAACAAGTGATAGGGGGAGGAGATCATGAAGATACCGAAGAAGATACGGACGTATTGTCCGCGGTGTAGGACCCACACAGAGCACTCAGTTACTATATACAAACATGGCAAGAGAAGAGCTCTAGCTGAAGGAGAGCGTAGGTATAGGAGAAAGCAGAAGGGTTACGGAAGCAAGAGAAAGCCAGAGCAGAAGAGATTTGCTAAGGTAACAAAGAAGGTAGTCCTTAAGCTTAAGTGTACTAAGTGCGGGTACATAAGCCATAGAGAAGGTATAAGGTTAAAGAAGTTCGAGCTAGTTGAGGTGGTACGCTAATGAAGAAGAGGAAGATACTCATACCTATGCCTAAGTCTAGGTTTGTTAAGGTGAAGTGTCCTTCATGTGGTAATGAACAGATAGTCTTTGATCATGCGACATTCCCTGTGCGGTGCCTAGTGTGCGGGACAGTCTTGGTTGTCCCTACAGGCGGTAAGGCAAAGATATTAGGCGACATAATTAAGATACTGGGATAATACCTCTAGGAGGTTCGCAACGTTGGTGAGAAAGCGAACACCTCTGCCACGTGTTGGTGAGCTTGTTATAGGGACTGTTAAGAAGGTATTCGACTATGGCGCATATTTAACGTTAAACGAGTACAATGATACTGAAGCGTATTTGCCGTGGTCTGAAGTTAGCTCCAAGTGGGTTAGAGATATAAGGGACTTTGTGAGAGAGGGTCAGCGCGTTGTCGTTAAGGTAATAAGAGTTGATAGAAGAAAAGGACACATAGACGTATCGCTAAAGCGCGTTAATCCATCAGAACAGAAGCGGAAATTACTTGAGTGGAAGAGGGCTCAACGTGCCGAGAAGATACTGGAGGTTGTGGCCAGGAAAATAGGGAAGAGTCTCGACGACGCGTATAATGAGGTTGGGTGGAAGCTTGAGGATTACTATGGTGAAATTTATGCTGGTCTTGAGGAGGCGTCGTATAGAGGTGCTGATGCACTAAAGGAAGCTGGCGTTTCTGTCGAGTGGATTGAGCCCTTATTAGAGGAGGTAAGGAAGCACATTAAGATCAAGAAAGTTAAGATACAGGGGGTAATTTACTTACTAACGCTGGCACCGGATGGAGTGGAAAGGATAAGGAAGGTACTCGCAGAACCGCTAAGCAACCTAGAGCTCGATGGTGACACTAAGATCAAAGTATATACTATAGGTGCACCTAAGTATAGGGTTGAAGTGACATCAACCGACTACAAGAAAGCGGAGAGGGTCCTGCAGAGCTACATAAAGCAGGTAGAAAAGCTATCTAAGTCAATGAACCTGGAATTTAGCTTCGAAAGGGAGAAAGCATAATGAGATTTCTCTTGAGAAAGTGCCCTAAATGCGGCACCTACACATTAAAAGATACGTGCCCTAAATGCGGCTCTGAAACCCGTGCGGCTCATCCAAGTAGGTTTTCGCCCGAGGATAAGTACGTAAAGTACAGAGTAATAATGAGGGAGTTGCAGAAGGCAGATCAGTAGGTGTTATACTAGGCATATCTTAGCTTAACCTATCTACCACGGCTTGTCTTTAAGTCCCAGCTTGTAGGCTATTAGATTTGTTAGGGGATGAAGTACCAGGACTACGTAAATTATTATCGCTAGCTCAGTGAGCCCTACATTGTATCCTACCAGCGAATCAATACCCGCTACTTTCACTAATGCATAGGCAACTAGCACAAATGATAGCTGATCCATAGGTATGAATGGCTTTCCTGGCGGAATATTAAGTCTCCGCTTAATGAAAGAATTCAGGGCATCACCAACCATAGCACCTAGGCCCATTAGTAAGCCATAGACAATCCACAGGATGTTACTTAGCATAATACCGTAGGCAGCTCCTGCAATACTTCCACAGATAGTACCCACAATAAAGCCTTCCCACGTCTTACTACGCCCTAATATAGGCCTGCCGTCAACGAACTTATGATTGAAGTCCATAGGGGTGGTTTTCCTTATTAATTTTCCTATAACCACTACGGGTGAACCATTAGCTATTAAAGCGGGCAGAAATGCTAATATAGAGTTTACTACAGCGCTATATATACTGTGTGCTTGGTTTACGCAGCTCAACACCCTTATCACCTATTCTAAGCTCTAGGGTGAGTCCTGCGATTTCATCGGGTGACTCAAATATAAGTTCTCTACCACCTAGTTCAGGTTCTCCGACTTTCCTGATGTATGCTATGACGTCGGACCAGAAGCGGAGTATGCTTTCACCACTAAAGCTAAGTGTGTCAACTTCTCTAACCTGAGCAGTTACTATAATATAGGAGCCCATGCGTCTGTGGGCGTAGGCTAGCAGAGCCATTATCGTGTTGAGTAGCTTGTTCACGATGTTACTCTCTAATGCTTCAGTTCTGTAGAAGTTATTTATTGAGTCTACAGCAATCGCAGCAACATCTTTTTTTCCGTAACATACATTCAGAATTATGTCAAGGAGGTGGTCGATATTTACAGCATTAATAAAGTAGATATTATTGCCGAAGCAGTATCTGCTTAGCAGATGAACGTATGAGGATCCTTCAGTACTTACGTAAAATAACTGCTTAGCTTCGGTACTTCTTGATACTCTACTCAAGAGCCATAATGTTAAGTTAGTCTTTCCGCTTCCAGCAGGACCATATACCAGTACGATACCGCGATTTAGAATGAATGAGATTAAATCATCTACATCCATTTCATTACCATCATAGTATAAAATTTCTGAAAAATAAATAAGACATCCGGTGAGACGGCATACAAATTAGCAATATGGGTGGAAGATTAAAAGTATGTGCGTTCATATATAATCCAAGGCTGTTCAGGAAATTTAAGGATATTGCTGAGAAATTCGCTATAGAGTATAGCGTGCCTAACACTATGGAAGACATAGAGAATTATGACATAGTCATAGTCGATGAAGAAGCGCATCAGCTAATAGAAAGAAGTAGCAAGTGCGTTAAAAAGGGCCCTAAGATTGCGGTAGTAAGTAGTGAGGAGGACATGATCAGTCTAATCTCAAGTATCATTGCAGGTAACGAAGAAAATATACGATATCTTGTTGTTGGTGTCGACTTAGGCTCAAAAATAGCTTACGCGGTATTTGCCGATAATTTGCTGATTAGTGTAGGCATAACGCTAGATCTCAATGACTTTCTAGCAACGCTAAGTAAGTTAAGGACAGCGTTAAGACCTTCAAGAGCTGTGATTAAAATAGGTCTGCCTGGATCAGATGAACTTTATCAGTTGCTACTTAAATTATTAAAGGCTGCTCTCCGCTACGGTTATGAGGCATACATAATCGACGAGTCAAGAACAACAGCGAGACCCTTGCCGCGCTTTAGAGGACTTAAGAACGTAAGGACTACTAAGGACATAAACGCAGCCGTTAATATTGCATTAAAAGATGGTGGCATAAGAATAGATTGTATGAGTGATCTCATGTAATTCACTCCTATTCTTCTAAGTGTTCTCTATACTTGCTCGGCAGCATACTTGTTAAATATTTTAACAAGCAGTTCGGGATCGAGAGAAAATACTCTCATGTCCCTAAGTTCGCTTAGCTCGAACAATTCATTAAGCTTTACCCTAAGTACATTCTCAAGGCACTTTCTTACGACTTTATAAGCGAGCTTCCTACGTTGATTGAATATGCACTTTATAAGCTCCTCGTAAGGTACCCACCTTTCTTCCCATCTTCTTTTTCGAAAGAGCAGCACGAGTGAGACATGAACCTCTGGCTCAGGTAGAAATTCCTCTGGTCGGTAAGTATTAATTAACTTGACGTCCATGAAGGTTCTTACGAACGCTGTGAGTCTGCCGTAACTTCGGGTGCCGGGCGGGGAGACTAATTTTTCAGCTACTTCTTTCTGCAGCGTTATTAGCGCTGTATTGTAGCTTGACTTGACTATAGCTGATATGAGTGGACCTGTTAAGTTAAATGGGGGATTAGAGCACACAATATCTGCCCTAGCTGAAGATGCCCTTAGGAAGACGAGTCCGTCACCTAGTACTATTTCTACGTTGTGATACTTCCTGAGAACTTCCCTTGCAATATAAGCTAACCTCGGATCTATCTCTACAGAGACCACATGCGATGAAAATTTGCTTAAGATTAGCGTTAGTGAGCCTATTCCTGTTCCTATTTCGAGTATTCTGTTTGGCTTTAATTTACGTAGTATATTAGCGAAGTCACTGGCTAAGATACACCCACGCATTATGTGCTGACCGAATTTCTTCGATAGCCTAAGTATTCTCCGATAGCGCCTTAAGATTCTATTTAATTCAATACATATGTCGGAATTCTCCATTGTTGTCCAGCACCGCTTACTTATTAATCCACGATTATTTAATGCCTTTAAGTCTTTAATAGAATAATCCAGTGTAGGGTATCAGCATTGATAATGAATATTGACTTATCAAGGGGCTCAATAATAAGGGTTTCGGGTCCTGCACGTGTCGATGTAGTTGAGGGTAAGGTTTTGCTAGTTGGCGCTATGTATGGTAAAGGCAGTAGTATAGTAGTTCACCGTGTGCGTAGCTACGGCCTGAAAGCACTCGAGGACACTAAGCTAAAGGTTACTTTAGGGAGTGGTGCTCGGGTCGAGCAGCCCAACGAGGGTGAAGAGGTCGTTGATGATTGGCTAAAGATTGCGGAGGAAGTAAGCAACTCAGGTAGGCGCCCCATAACTGCTGTAGTAATAGGACCTGTGGAGTCAGGTAAGACGACACTTACAGCCTTCCTCGCTAATTACATGATTCAGAAGAACATGAAGGTTGCCCTAATAGAGGGCGATATAGGTCAGGAAGATCTAGCATTACCGTCAACAATAGCTATGACGATACCCCGGAAGACTTTCGTGTGGCAGAGGGAATTAAGTGCTGACTACTTTAAGTTCATAGGGTACACAAGCCCCCAGTATTGCTATGGTATAGTAATTAAAGCGTTAGGTGACTTATTAGCAAAAGCGTTTAGCTTAGGTGCTGAGGCAGTGGTCATTAATACTGACGGATGGGTTAATTCGCCGCAAGCGCTGGATTATAAGCTAAGCTTAGTTAGGTGGCTAAAGCCAACGCACGTTATAGTTTTGGATGAGTACTTAGCTGAGGTATTTAAATCGGCGCTGCCACCGCAGGTAGAAGTAATAAGAGCTCCTAGACCTGCTAAAGTAAGAGAAAGAAGTAGGGAGGAACGAAGAAAATTAAGAAGTGAAGCGTATGCATCATACTTTAAAAATGCTAAGGAGAGAGTACTGAAGTTGAATGAAGTTAGGATCATTGGATCCTGTGTGCTATCTGGCAAGAGAATAAATCCGGAGAGCCTCATTAACGAACTAGGTTTAAGCAGTGACACTGCAAGTAACATAGTTTATGCTTCCTTATACGGTAATGTCATCAATATAGTACTAAGCGATTTAGCTAAGGGAATTAACCTGTCATCCAATAGGTATGAGCTGAATGTGGTTAAGGAGAGTGATTTCAGAGGATACCTAGTAGGCATACTGAATAGTGAGCTGGAGGATGTTGCGCTAGGTATTTTGAAGGAGGTGTGCTTTACGGACAACATCATAAAGATTTTAACTCCTTGGGACGGAGAGATTTCGGCATTAGTCATGGGGCGCATTAAACTTACAAATAATTATGAGGATTTTGTAAGGGTTGGAAAATGCGTGATTTAAACGAAGTAATTAGGTGCTTAAGATCCAGGGGTGAGGTACTAGAGATTAAGGAGCCGCTAGCGCCAGAGCTAGAGCCAACGAGGTATATTATTGAGAGTGACAGCAAAGGCCTAACATTAATATTTACGGTCAAGGGCTCTACCTTGAAATGTGTTGCAAACGTCCTTAATAGCAGAAGAAGACTTTATGAGTTGCTGGGAGTTAACAGGGACGAGGATGCATACGAGAAAGTTATGAGAGCTTTAGGGTCCAGAGGTAGAATTAAGGAAATAAACTTTAATGACAGCTACAGGGAGATCAATGTTTCACTAAAGAACATACCAGCAATAAGATTTTACCGTGAGGATGGCGGAAGGTACATAACGTCTTCCATGGTCATAGCCAAAACCCCTGAATACGAGTCATACAATGCCTCAATCCATAGGTTAATGGTAATAGGTGATAGACTGCTTGCCATAAGGCTTGTGCCTAGGCATCTCCACTATATAGTTAAGGAGAACATGAAGGTAGGAA